>DASYFQ010000055.1:0-12352 GCA_036498345.1 Steroidobacteraceae bacterium | reverse complement strand
GCGACCGCGCCGCCAGCGACCGCAGCTCCGCCTTGGAAATTCGATTTACGCGAGTTCGCAGTGCGGGAGGCCAACATTTCGGCGGAGGATCGCGGCACCTCGCCGGCGGCAAAAGTGGTGATGGCACCTTTATCTTTGAAGGTCGACGGCGTGAGTCTGGATCTCGCCAAACCGGTGACCGTCGCCCTCGAAACGCGCATCAACACTACCGGCTCGTTGAACGTGAGCGGCGATGTCGTGCCACAGCCGCTGGCCGCCAATGTGTCGTTGAAGCTGGACGGCATCGATCTCAAGGCGGTTCAGCCCTATATCGCGCAGCGCACGTCCATGACCCTGATCAGCGGACGCCTGAGCGGCGACGCCAAGGTACGCTATGGCGCAACGAAACCCGCACTGGATGTTGCCGGCAATATCAGCGTCGCGGGCCTCCATACGGTCGACAATGCCTTGCACGACGACTTCGTCAATTGGGATCGTTTGGATGTATCGGGGATCGCTTTTCAACATGATCCCGATCGACTGCTCATTCAACAGGTGACGGCGCGCAAACCGTACGCGCGCGTCATCATCGAGCCGGACACCAGCTCGAACGTGAAGCGAGTGTTGGCGGGACCGGGTGCGACAGTCATAGTGCCGGCCGCTCCGCGTAGGTCGTCCGTGGCGGTGACCGCAGCGCCGGCGCCGGTTCCGGCGGCACCGCGCGCCCAGGTTGCGCCAAGCAGCGCGGCGTCGAGCAAGGCGGCATCAAGCAAGGCGGCATCAAGCAAGGCGGCATCAAGCAAGGCGGCATCAAGCAAGGCGGCATCAAGAGAGGTTGCATCAAGTAAGGCTGGGTCTGGAAACGGGTCGGCGCCGGCAGCCGAGCCGATGCCGATGGCGATCAAGAAAATCGTGTTTCATGCCGGGCAAGCCAATTTTTCGGATCTGTCCGTCCAGCCGAATTTCTCCGCCGGCATTCAGAACATCGAGGGCAGCGTGCTCGGCCTGTCTTCAAAGGCAAATTCGCGTGCGAAAGTGGATATTCACGGTGCCGTGGATGCATTTTCGCCGGTAGACATTACCGGTGAAGTCAATTTTTTGAGTGCTGCTCTGTACACTGATTTGAGCTTGAATTTCCGCAACATGGAACTCAGTGTCTTCAATCCCTATTCCGGAAAGTTTGCCGGCTACAACATCACCAAGGGCAAGCTCACGACCGAGATGCATTACAAAGTGGAAGACCGCAAGCTCGATGCACAACATCACATCACCATAGAGCAGCTGGAATTCGGAGCTAAGACCGAGAGCAAGGACGCGGTATCTCTGCCGGTCAAATTGGCGGTCGCGCTGCTCAAAGACCGGAACGGCGTCATCAATTTGGATCTTCCCGTGAGCGGCACGCTCGACGATCCGACATTTCGGCTGGCGCCCATCATTTGGAAGGTCTTCGTCCATCTTCTCGAGAAGGCAGTTACCGCGCCCTTTGCGTTGATCGGCTCCTTGTTCGGGGGAGGTCCGGATTTGCAGTTCGTCGATTTTCGGCCGGGGGCGGCCGACTTGGATTCCGTGGCCATGGACAAGATTAAAACGGTGGTCAAGGCGTTGAATGAACGGCCGCAGCTCAAGATCGAGGTGCCGATCGCCTGGGTCAGCGAACTCGACGGCCCGGCATTGATCGACGCGCGGTTGTCGACTCAGATTCGGGAAGCTCAGTCCGGTAAAGGCAGCCGCAAGACATCAGCGGCTGACGCGCCCGATTTTGAGCAATTGGATCCATCGGCGAAGCTCGAGGTATTGACGCAAATTTACGCAAAGGACGTGGGCGGCGAGCCGAAATTCCCGCCAGAGGTCACGAACCTCAAGACTAAGCCGGAACTCGCGGCCGCCAAGGCGGATTTTCTCAGGCAGGCATTACGCGAGCACATGGCGGCCACGGAAGCCGACCTTACCGCCTTGGGGCAGCAACGAGCCCAAGCCGTACAACAGGGCTTGCTGACCGGGACACAGCTGGACCCTGCGCGAGTATTTCTGGCGGCCAATGGCAAGGCGAAAAATCAAGACGGTAAGGTTCGCTTGGAATTATCGTTGCGATGATCCCGGCGCCTGCGGGAACGGAAATGCGGCGGGGCCGCCGCGCCTCATTTCAAGGCATGGATGCGCCTAGGACGCCCTAATTCGGTGCAAAGGCCGCCGTGCGCAGAGCGCTAACCCACTGATCGCATTCGATTCTTCGCGCGTGGCACAACCGGTGCTTATTTCCGAACCCGACCCCGGGCACACCGACCGCAATTTCCCATCGATTGGCGAGGAACCTCATACGATGAAGCTCATTACAGCGATCATCAAGCCATTCAAGCTTGACGATGTTCGACAGGCCGTCAGTGAAGTGGGGGTGCAAGGTGTCACCGTCACCGAGGTTCGCGGCTTCGGCAGGCAGCGCGGCCATACGGAGATCTATCGCGGCGCCGAGTATGTCGTGGAGTTCGTACCGAAGACAAAAATAGAGATCGCGGTTGACGATGCGCTCGTCGATCTGGTTATCGAAGCGATTGCCAAGTCAGCTCAGACCGGAAAGGTGGGAGACGGAAAAATTTTCGTCTTCGAGCTTGCGCAAGTCGTGCGCATCCGAACGGGCGAGCGCGACGCAAGTGCAATTTAGCGTCGGTTCGATACCCGAGCTGCCGGTGCGGCGCGGAACGCCGGCGCCATTTGACTTGAAGGGGATTTTCATCGATGAGTAAATTGTCCGGATTGGTCTTTCTCGGCGTCTTGGCGTTCTCGATCCCGGCTGCGTGGTCGGACGACGCATCGAGCGCGTCTTCCGCCGCAACGGCGGAGGCGGCCCCCGCGGGCACAGCGCCGGCCGCCGCAGCCGCACCGACTGAACCCACGTTGATGGCTGCGGACAAGATCAGTAGCGGCGACACTGCTTGGATGCTGACGTCAACCGCCCTGGTGCTGATGATGTCAATCCCGGGCCTGGCGTTGTTCTATGGCGGCATGGTGCGCAAGAAAAACGTGCTCGCGACGCTGATGCAGACCTTCGCGATCACTTGTCTGGTCACCCTTCTGTGGTGGTTGATCGGCTACTCGTGGGCTTTCACGCCCGGCAGTCCGTTTCTGGGCGGCGCGAGCCGCGCTTTTTTCAATGGGATGACGTTCATCCACGACCCGACCAACCAGATGTCGGTATCGCATCTGGCGTTGACCATACCCGAGACAGTCTATGCGATGTTCCAGCTGACGTTTGCGGCCATCACGCCGGCGTTGATCGCCGGTGCGTTTGCCGACCGTATGAAGTTCTCTGCGATGCTGGTGTTCATGGCGGCGTGGTCGCTGCTCGTATATTCACCGATCGCCCACATGGTGTGGGAGCCGACCGGCTGGCTCAACAAGGCGGGCGTGCTCGATTATGCCGGCGGCACAGTCGTGCACATCAATGCCGGGGTGGCGGGCCTGGCCAGTTGCTTGGTTCTCGGCAAGCGCTTGGGCTACGGCAGAGAACCGATGGCACCTCACAATCTTACCCTGACGCTGATCGGTGCCTCGCTGCTGTGGGTGGGCTGGTTCGGCTTCAACGCGGGTTCGGCGGGGGCCGCCGACGGCCGTGCCGGCATGGCGATGCTGGCGACCCAAATGGCCACCGCGGCCGCGGCGCTCGCCTGGGCGTCCGCCGAATGGCTCAGCCGCGGTAAACCCAGCGTGCTGGGTATCGCTTCGGGGGCAGTGGCAGGCTTGGTCGCCATTACCCCAGCCTCCGGCTTTGTGGGCCCGACACCGGCCGTGGTCATCGGCATCATCGCGGGGGTCGTATGTTTCATCGCAGCTACCTCCCTGAAGCACGTGTTGGGCTACGACGACTCGCTCGACGCGTTTGGCGTACACGGTATCGGCGGCATTGTCGGCGCGCTGCTCACCGGCGTGTTCGCCAGCAAGGAGATCAGCGGTTTGGATGGCTCGCTGCTCGCTCAGTTGGAAGGCGTTGCCGTGACCGTCGTTTATGGATTTGCGGCAAGCTTCGTCATTCTGAAAATAATCGACAAGACCATCGGTCTGCGCGTCACCGAGGAACAGGAGCGCGAAGGTCTGGATATTTCTCTGCATGGGGAAAGTATCGAATAGCAGGATGACTGCAGCGCGGCTGAATCGCCGCGCTGCTCATTGTCACCGTGTTGTCATAACAGAAACAAATCCTAAAGACCGTTGATGCGGAACGGATCCGATCTTCATCGGTCTATCCGACTGGCGCAATCGCTTGATCGCAACGGAGGATCCGATGTTTATGCACAACGATTTTTCCGAGCAACCGAGAATTAACGGCGCCGGCGTGTTGCCGACGCGCCGGCCTGCGGAATTTTCCCGAGAGCTGAAGTCGAATGATCCTGCGCTGCACGCCATGACCGACTTCACCAGCAAGTTTGCGATCACCGTCGCTTCGGACAGGCAAATCGATGCGGCACTGTCCGATATGGCGCGGTTGAGCGTGCGCGCCATGCTGGTGATGCGCGCTGACAGCGTCATAGGCCTCATCACCTCCTATGATATCGAAGGTCCGCGGCCGGCGCGATTCGCCGAACGGCCGCAAGCGCCTCGACGCGAAGATATTACGGTGGGAGACATCATGACCGAGTGGGAAGACCTGCCGACCTTGGACTGGAATACGGTTCAAACGGCGAGGATCTCGGATCTGCTCGAAATATTCGAGGGTATTGGCGTGATGCATTTGCTCGTGATCGAGAGCGACGAACGCGGAGCCGACGTGTTGCGCGGCCTCATCTCCCGATCGCGGATCGAGCGGCAGCTTCACGGGTCGGAATTTCTACCTCGTGTTGCCGGCGATTCGGTGCATCGAAAAACTGAGAATCAAGGGAGCTCGTGAAGATATCGGCCGGCTCTGCGCGGTTGCCTCAACCGCCGGTCGAGAACTCGGGGTATAGCGTCATGCCGCCGTCGACGAAAATGCTGGCGCCGGTTATATAGTCGGACAGGTCGCTGGCGAGCATGACGGCAACCCGGCCGATGTCCTCCGGTTCGCCGATGCGCTGATACGGAATGTGCGTCAAGAGCGACGCATATGCCGCGGGCGTACTCCAAGCTGCCGCATTGATCGGAGTGCGAACCGCCCCGGGGCATATGCTATTGACCCGAATTCTCGAGGGTGCAACTTCCTGGGCGAGACTCTTCATCATCATCATGATGCCTCCCTTGGAGGCGGCATAATTGGCGTGGGTGCTCCACGGTATGACCTCGTGGACCGAACTGATGCAAATGATCTTGCCGGCTGCTACGGATATTTCTTTGACGACACCGCGCCGCTTGAATTCCCGCAATGCTTCGCGCGCGCAGAGAAACTGCCCGGTGAGATTCACGCCAATCACGAAATTCCATTGTGCCAGCGTCATCTGATCGAAGGGCGCGTCGCGCTGCAATCCGGCATTGTTGACCAGAATATCAATGGTGCCGAATTCCCGAATCACATGTTGGAACATGGCTTGTACGTCGGCTTCGCTGGAGACATCGGCTCGGATGGCGATGGCGCGTCCCCGCGACGCTTGAATGGATCTCACGACTTCCTGCGCAGCGGCTTCGCCGTCCGCGTAGTTCACGGCTACGTCGGCGCCGGCTGCCGCGAGAGCAATGGCGATCGCCTTGCCGATGCCGGAATTCGCGCCGGTGACCAAGGCCTTTTGTCCTTTGAGAAGCATGGGAATGGACTGCGTCGGCAGACGGTCGCTGTATGCGTCGCTCATGGAGGTCTCCAGTCGGTGTGAACAATTCGTGACAGTGCATCCCGCGCATCGAGCGCCGTCCTGGCCGTCCGTTTATGGCGACAGTCGCTGCATCGCGGCTTTACAGCTCAAGAGAATCGTGATCAAAGTCTCATTTCTGAATCGATTATGCCAGGTAGTCTCGCGGTGCCTGGTTCACGCCTACCTACGGAGATACCGGAATGAGCAATCCTTACAACAGTGCAACTGAGCGCGCGTCAATCCTGGGTCCGACATTGTATTTCAAGGGCGATCTGACCGCCGAAGAAGACCTGTTGATTCAAGGCCGCGTCGAAGGATCGATCACGCACACGCAGCGTTTGACGGTCGGCCCGCAAGGCACCGTCAAGGCGAATATTCGCGCGCAGCTCATCATTATCGAGGGAACGGTCGACGGCGATTTGCAGGCCGATAAATCCGTGTTCGTGAAAGATACCGCGAAGGTTTGCGGCAATATTTTTGCCCCCACCGTCAGCATAATGGAGGGCGCCAATTTCAGCGGCAGCATCGATATGGACGGCAAGAAAGCCGGCCAGCTGCCTGGGAAGCAGGATGCGGCAACCGTACGGACGGTAAAAGCTTCCGGCGGTGTCACCTAACAATGTCCTGGTTCAAGAAACCCCTCGATGGAGATGCTCCCATGATGAATAGCAATTCGAGCGGCCGTGCGGCCGCACCCGAACCCTCCGCGACGCGCCCCGAGCCGCGCGAACCTCGTCTCGAAGCGCGAGTCGAACCCCGAATCGAACCTCGATCGCCGCCGCCGCGCGCAGCCGAACCGCGTGCTCCGGAAACCCGGATACCGGACGCGGCGCCGCGTGCGTCGGTACTGGGCCCGACCTTGCGATTTCGCGGTGAATTGTCTGCGCAAGAAGACCTGATCATTCAGGGCGCCGTGGAGGGTTCGATCACGCACACTCAGAGCCTCACCGTGGGGACCGATGGCTCCATGAAGGGCGATATTCGCGCGCGGGTCATCGTCATCGACGGCAAGGTCGAGGGCGATCTGTACGCGACCGAATCGGTGAGCGTCCGCGCCACCGCGAAGGTCAAGGGCAATGTTTTCGCGCCGCGGGTGGGAATCACCGAAGGCGCGTTCTTCCAGGGACAAATCGAAATGCAGCCGTCCGGAGCGGCGGTGCAGGAACACAGCGCGCGCTTGCGCCAGGCTGCCATGACGCCGTTGGACGGCGCCGCCGTCGACCACATGCTGGGAGCGAGTTGAGGCAGGAGCCGCGAGCTACGGCAGGAATAATTCGGGATCGACCCAGGCGCGATTGAGACTCAACCCCCAATGCAGATGGGGCCCCGTCGCGCGCCCGGTCATGCCGACGGCGCCGAGACGAGTCCCGGCCGCCAGGCGTTGTCCGGGTTTTACGTTGATGGCACTCAAGTGACAGTACATGCTGATCAGGCCGCGCCCATGATCGACGAACACGGTGTTGCCATTGAAAAAATATTCGCCCGTGTCGACTACCGTGCCCGCAATGGGTACAAGTACGGGGGTGCCGCTCGGCGCGGCGATGTCCATGCCGCTGTGCGGATTGCGCGCTTCGCCGTTGAAGATTCTGCGCGACCCGAACGAGCTGCTGCGCGGGCCGGGCACCGGCGGCGGCAGGCGCAGGGATTCCGGCGGCGGTTCCGTCCAATGACTCAACGCATGATCGATGCGGACTTTTTCTTCGTTGACCCGCGCGAGATCCGCGGCCGATAGATTGACCTGGCGCGGAGGCACTTTCAGGGATTGGCTGGCGTACTGCTTGTTGCCCACCGTAAATTCGATGACCTGTCTGCCATCGGTGCCGCGCACGATTACTTGCCGCATGCCGAGCGGCGCCGACAGCGGGATGCCGATCACCGCTACCCACGTCGCGCCGTCCTGGAGCACCAATGCGCGATGGCCGTCTGCGTCGACGTAGGGCTGGGACGGGCCGGCGGAATCCAGACGCAGGATCTTGACGCCGCCCGGCACGGCATTTTCATGCGGCAGACTCAAGCCCTGGGCCGACGCAACGGTCGAGTCGAAGAGCGCAGACGTCAATGCAATGGACGCGAGCACGATTCGAGCCGCCAGTCGCCGGTCGGCCGCGACCCTCAGGATGGTCATGCCAAGAGTCACGATGTGCCTTCGACCTTGGCGCGAACCCTGCCTTGAGCCAACCGCGCTTCGATGATCGTACCCGGTTTTGCGTGCGCCGCATTGCGCAGAATCGCTCCGCCCTCGATGCTGACGATGGCATAGCCGCGCTCGAGCGTGGCGAGCGGACTCACGGCATTCAGCGTACGAATCAAGGGCAGCAGTCTTTCGCGCCTCGAACTGAGCACATGCCGCCCTGCGCGACGCAGCTGTTGATCCAAATTCTCCAACCGCAACCGCTGCTGCGCCAGCCGAGTCGACGGAGTTACCTGTGCGGCTCGGCCCGTCAACCAGCGCAATCGCTCGCGATGCTCCTGGAGCCGGCGGCGCAGCGCGCGGACCAAACACTGTTCCAGTTCGTCCAATCGTTGCGCCTGGACGCCCAAGCGCGCGACGGGACTCACGAGTGCCGCACGCCCGGTCAACCAGCGCAGCCGTTCGCGATGCTCCTCGAGTCGGCGGCGCATGCAGCGCTGCAGGCGAGCGCCGGACCGCACGAAGGCATTGATCCATTCTTCGGCATCGGGAACCACCAGTTCCGCGGCCGCGGATGGCGTCGGCGCGCGCACATCCGCGGCGAAGTCGGCAATGGTGAAGTCGATCTCATGACCGATGCCGGTGATCACGGGGATGCGCGAGGCCACGATGGCGCGCGCCAGGCGCTCGTCGTTGAACGCCCAAAGATCCTCCAGCGAACCTCCGCCGCGAGCCAGGATCAATACGTCGCATTCGCCGCGGCGGCCGGCTGCCTCGAGCGCCGCGACGATCTCTGCCGCGGCTTGCACACCCTGGACGGACACCGGGTAGATCAGCACGGCCGCCGCGGGAAAGCGCCTCGCCAGTACGTGCAGAACGTCGCGAACCGCGGCGCCGGTGGGCGAGGTGATGATGCCGATGCGCCGGGGAAGGCTTGGCAGCGGCCGCTTGCGTTCCGCGGCGAATAGGCCCTCCTGCTTGAGTTTCGCGCTCAGTTCCTCGAACTGCCGTTTCAAGGCCCCGAGACCCGCGTCCTCCATGTGATCGACGATGAGCTGGTACTCGCCGCGCGGCTCATACAGCCCGATGCGAGCCCGAACCAGCACTTTCTGGCCATCCCGGGCGGTGAAGGTGCAGAGCATGTTTCGCTGCCGGAACATGGCGCAGCGAACCTGCGCGGTGGCGTCTTTGAGCGAGAAATACCAATGCCCGGAGCTCGGTCTTGCGAAATTCGAGACCTCCGCTTCCAGCCAGAGGCTGCCGAAGCCGCGCTCCAGGAGCACTCTGACCTCGCGATTGAGCCGCGAAACACTGTAGATATCGCGGTCAGGGCGTAATGGGGGGGAAGTGTTTTCGGCCATTTCCATGGGCAAATGATAGCGGTTTACCGCGCACCGGGGGCAAGGTACAATGCGCCGCCTCTTAGATGAACCTGTGAACGCTACCTATGCGTATTCTTGAAGAGGCACTCACGTTCGATGACGTCCTGCTCGTGCCGGCATATTCCGAGGTTTTGCCCCGCGAAGTGTCGCTGGCCAGCAAGCTGACACGCGAGATCGACGTCAATCTGCCGGTGGTCTCCGCCGCGATGGATACGGTCACCGAGGCCCGCTTGGCGATTACCATCGCCCAAGAGGGCGGCATCGGCATCATCCACAAGAACATGTCCGTCGATAACCAGGCGCGGCAAGTCGACCGGGTCAAGAAGTTCGAGAGCGGGGTGATCAGCGACCCGATCACCGTGAACCCGGACATGACCATTCGCCAGGTGATCGATTTAACTCGCGCGAAAAACATCTCCGGGGTGCCGGTCGTGCTCGGCACGAAAGTCGTCGGCATCGTTACGCACCGCGACCTGCGCTTTGAAACCAAGCTCGATGCTCCGGTTTCCAGCGTGATGACGCCGAAGGATCGCCTGATCACGGTGCGCGAGAACGCGCCCAAGGAACAGGTACTCGCGCTTCTGCACAAGCACCGCATCGAAAAAGTGCTGGTGGTCGCCGGCGACCACGAACTCAAAGGCATGATCACGGTCAAGGATTTTCAAAAGGCCACCGAATTTCCCAATGCCTGCAAAGACAGCGTGGGAAGCCTGCGCGTGGGTGCGGCAGTGGGCACGGCGCCGGATACCTTGGATAGAGTCGCGGCCTTGCGCGAAGCGGGAGTTGACGTCATCGTCGTCGACACCTCGCACGGCCACTCGCGCGGCGTGCTGGAGACGGTCGCGAGAATCAAGGCGAAGTACCGCGACATACAGGTGATCGGCGGCAACATCGTGACCGCTGAGGCGGCACTCGATCTCGTCAAGCACGGAGCCGACGCGGTCAAGGTGGGCATCGGCCCCGGATCGATTTGCACTACGCGCGTCATCGCGGGCGTCGGCGTGCCGCAGATCAGCGCGATTGCGCGGGTTGCCAAGGCATTGGAGGGCACGGGAGTGCCGGTCATCGGGGATGGCGGAATTCGCTACTCGGGCGATATCGCCAAGGCATTGGCGGCGGGAGCGCACTGCGTGATGATCGGCGGCATGTTCGCCGGCACCGAGGAATCTCCCGGCGAGGTGGAACTCTACCAAGGCGGCTCCTACAAGGCGTACCGCGGCATGGGATCCTTGGGCGCAATGTCCCAGGCCCATGGTTCCAGCGATCGCTATTTCCAAGACACCACGACGGAACTCGAGAAGCTCGTGCCGGAAGGCATCGAGGGGCGCGTCCCCTACAAGGGGAGTCTCGTCGCCATTCTGCACCAGCTGTCGGGCGGCTTACGCGCCGCCATGGGATACACGGGCAGCAGCAGCATCGAAGAAATGCGCACGCGCCCGCAATTCGTACGCATCACCAGCGCCGGCGTTCGCGAGAGTCATGTGCATGACGTGACCATCACCAAAGAAGCGCCCAACTACCGGATCGGTTAATGCCGGATATTCACGCGGACCGGGTACTCATTCTCGATTTCGGCGCCCAGTACACACAGTTGATTGCGCGTCGCGTGCGCGAACTTGGGGTGTATTCGGAAATCTACGCTTGCGATGTCGATGGCGAGCAAATCAAGCGCTTCGCGCCGAAGGCCATCATTCTGTCCGGCGGTCCGGAATCGGTGTACGAGGCCAAAGCGCCGGAGGCACCTGCGGAAGTATTTTCGTCGGGTGTTCCGGTACTCGGGATCTGCTATGGCATGCAGACGATGGCCGCGCAGCTGGGCGGCCAAGTCGAATCATCCAGTCACCGCGAATTCGGCGCCGCGCAAGTTCGGCCGACGGCCGATTCGCGGCTGCTCGACGGACTCGAAGACAATCGCGACGCTCAGGGACGCCGCGTCCTCGACGTGTGGATGAGCCACGGGGACCACGTCGTCGCGGTGCCTCCGGGATTCAAAGTCATCGGATCCAGCGATAACGCGCCGCTCGCCGCCATGGCCGACGAGTCGCGCCGATTCTATGGACTGCAGTTTCACCCTGAAGTGACGCATAGCCTCCAGGGCACCGAGATTTTGCGGCGCTTCGTGCGCGAGATTGCCGGTTGTTCGGCGAACTGGGCCACCGGCAATATCATCGAGGACAGCGCGGCGCGGATTCGCGCGCAAGTCGGTTCGGACAAAGTCCTGCTCGGTCTATCGGGCGGGGTGGATTCCTCGGTGTTGGCTGCATTGCTACATCGCGCCATCGGTGCACAGCTCACCTGCGTGTTCGTGGATCACGGGCTGTTACGGCTGGGCGAGGGCGACCAGGTGATGGCGACATTCGCAGAGCACATGGGTGTGCGAGTGATTCGCGTCGATGCGGAACAGCGATTTCTGGCCGCCCTCGCCGGCGAGACGGATCCGGAGAAGAAGCGCAAGATCATCGGGCGCATGTTCGTGGAAGTCTTCGACGAGGAAGCGGCAAAACTCGAGAGCGTGAACTGGCTCGCGCAAGGCACGATTTATCCGGATGTGATCGAATCGGCCGGCAGCAAGCACGGCAAAGCGCATGTGATCAAGTCTCACCATAATGTGGGCGGATTGCCCCAAGGCATGAAGCTGAAGCTCTTGGAGCCGCTGCGCGAGTTGTTCAAAGACGAGGTGCGCAAACTCGGCATCGAGCTCGGATTGCCCAAGGACATGGTGAGTCGGCATCCGTTTCCCGGTCCCGGTCTCGGCGTTCGGATCCTGGGTGAAGTTCACAAGTCCCATGCCGACTTGCTCCGCCGAGCGGACGCCATTTTCATCGAGGAACTGCGCCGCCATGAACTCTACGACAAGGTCAGCCAGGCCTTCGCCGTATTTCTGCCGGTGCGTTCCGTCGGCGTCATGGGCGATGGGCGACGCTACGATTACGTGATTGCGCTGCGCGCCGTGGAGACCATCGATTTCATGACGGCGCGCTGGGCTCGATTGCCGTATGAGTTTCTCGATCGCGTCGCGCATCGCATAATCAACGAGGTCCCGGGGATTTCACGCGTGGTATACGACATTTCCGGGAAGCCGCCGGCAACGATTGAGTGGGAGTGATTTT
>DASYFQ010000054.1:0-3630 GCA_036498345.1 Steroidobacteraceae bacterium | reverse complement strand
ATGATCCTTGCGCCGCAGACGGACGATGACGCGTGGGTCAGCGTCTTGAACTCCAACGGCCGCGATCGCTGGCTGTTCCTGCGAAGGATCGGTGCTGACCGTGACGAGCGAGCGCACGTACCCACCGATGAGGAAATCGTGACCGATGCCCAGCGCCGCCTCGGCATCGATCGCAAAGTGGAACTCATCAATCGCTCCACCTGGCGTTCGGCGCGGGAAGTGGCTGCGCACTATCGCAACCAGCGAGTGTTTCTGGTCGGCGATGCGGCGCATCGGTTCCTGCCCACCGGCGGTCAGGGCATGAACACCGGCATCGCCGATGCGCACAATCTCGGCTGGAAGCTCGCATTGGTCGTGCGTGGCGCGCTCGATCCCAAGATCCTGGATACCTACGACAGCGAGCGGCGGCCGGTGGGCAACATCACCGCTGACTTTCAACTGAGCACCGGCGGGCGATTGGTCGCCCTGCAACAACACATTGACCTCGACGATGAGGGCAGCCGCGATTTTTGGCTCAATGAACTCGAAAAGCACGTACGCAGCGTCGGCATCACGTTGGGTCAATGGTACCCACAAGGATTCCTGGTGCCGGATCAGACCACACCGCCCACGCTCGATCCCGAGCGTTACACGCCCGTGGACCGGCCCGGTCATCGCTACCCACACGTCTGGGTCGATGCCGCGCAGACCGAATCGACCATCGACTGGTTCGACACTTCGTTTGTGTTGGTCACGGGTCCCAAGGCCGAGGGCTGGCGCCAGGCCGCCGAGATCCTGTGTTCGCAAATCAAGGCGCCCCTGCATGTGAAGACGCTTCGCGCGCCGGATCGCGAACACGGCATTCTCATGGGCGCACACGGCGCGGTATTGGTGCGACCCGACGGCTATGTGGCATGGCGCGCGCCGTGCGCCTCGCAGCAACCGTTGGCGCAATTGCGTGAACTCATGAGCACATTGGGTGTGCTGACTTGAGCGTAGGTTTCACCGCACGGCCGGAGCTCTCCGGCATTTTTGGTGCCGTCGCCTCCACTCATTGGATCGCCTCGGCCTGCGGCATGAAAATTCTGGAAGCCGGCGGCAATGCCTTCGACGCCGCGGCGGCCACCGGTTTCGTGCTGCAGGTCGTCGAACCGCATTTGAATGGTCCGGGAGGTGATGCGCCGATCCTGGCGGCGCGCCACGATGATGCCGAACCCACGGTGATTTGCGGGCAGGGCGGCGCGCCGGCTGCGGCCACCCTCGAGGCGTTCGAGTCCCTGGGACTCGATCTCATTCCCGGTACGGGATTGCTCGCCGCTTGCGTGCCGGGGGCGTTTGGCGCCTGGCTTACCTTGCTCCGCGACTTCGGCACTCTCTCGCTCCGCAGCGTGCTCGAGCCCGCGATCGACTACGCCTCGACGGGCCATCCGCTGCTTCAAGGTGCAGTCGATACCATCACCTCGGTGCGGGAACTTTTCGTGAAAGAGTGGCCGACGTCCGCCGCGGTTTTCCTACCGAACGGCGCGCTACCGAGGGCCGGGTCGCTCTTCGCCAATCCCACCCTGGGTAGCCTCTACGCCGCCATCGTCGCGCACGCGGAGGCGGTCTCCAAGGATCGCGTCGAACAAATCGACGCGGCGCTCGGGTACTGGTACGAAGGACCGGTGGCGGCCGCCATCGATGAATTCAGTCGCAATACCGCGGCGTTCGACGTCACGGGGCGACGGCATCACGGCTTGATTCGTGCGACGGATCTAGAAGGATGGCGCCCGCCGATCGAAAAGGCCCTGGGTGTACGCTATCACGACCAATGGCTCTATAAATGCGGCCCCTGGAGTCAGGGTCCGACCATGCTCCAGGCGCTCAAGATTCTCGAAGGCTTCCGGCTGGGTGATCTCGACCCTGAAGGGCCGGAGTTCATCCATCTCGTGACGGAGACCATCAAGCTGGTCATGGCCGACCGGGAGGCCTGGTATGGCGATGATCCTGAGGTGCCGCTCGCGGCACTTTTGAGTAACGAGTACGCCGCCCAGCGACGAGCGCTCATCGGCACTCATGCGAGTCGTGACGTGAGGCCCGGTGCCATTCTCGGCCGCCGCGGCGCCCTGCCGCATCTGGCGGCCGCGGCCTCGGTGGGCGCGGCGACTGCCGGCGGCGGCGAACCCACCTTCGCAGGGCCGCTCGCGGCCCGCGGATCGGACGCCTTGATCGGCACTCGCGGCGACACCTGCCACCTCGACATCGTCGATCGCTGGGGCAACATGGTCTCGGCCACACCCTCCGGAGGCTGGCTTCAATCGAGCCCCGTCATCCCCCGTTTGGGCTTCGCGCTGGGCACGCGGCTGCAAATGTTTTGGTTGAGGCCCGGACATGCCAATTCGCTCGCGCCGAAAAAGCGTCCTCGCACCACCTTGACCCCGTCGATGTCCTTCAAGCAAGGTCGCCCGTATCTCGCCTTTGGTACGCCCGGCGGAGACCAGCAGGAGCAATGGTCGCTGCAGCTGTTCTTGCGGCACGTGGATATGGGACAGCCGCTGCAGTACTCCATCGAATCGCCCGCCTTTCACACCGATCATCTGGTATCGAGTTTCTGGCCGCGAGAAATTCAATTAGGGTCCTTGACGCTCGAAGGCCGACACAGCGAGGCCACCGTTGAGGCGCTGCGCAATCGCGGGCACACGGTAAGCGTGGGCGGGCCCTGGTCGGAAGGACGCCTCTCGGCTTGCGCGCGCGACCTTTCCGGTAACTCCGCCATTCTTCGCGCCGGTGCCAACCCGCGCGGCATGCAAGGTTATGCCATCGCCCGCTGACCCTGATGCTCGCGGTGGAACCAGCGAGGAGTCAGTTTCATTGACGGCACCTGCCGCGTGGCATCGGCACTTCACGGCTTATGAACGGCGGGCGCTGCCACATGTCTCGTTGGCGCGCACCGGGCACCGCGCCCTACTCGCTGCCGCCGCCCCAGCCTCGCCTCGCACGGCGAGGCCGGCGGCGTGCAATGCCGGCAACTTGTGTGGTACATATAGCCATGCCGGGCATTCACGTGGAGCTGCGCCAACTTCGCTATTTCAAGGCGATTGCCGATGCGCGCAGCTTCGTCCGCGGTGCCGATCACCTGCACGTCGCCCAATCTGCGTTGAGCCGCTCCATTGCCAAACTCGAGGAGCAGCTCGGGCGTTCGCTGTTCATCCGGCACAGCGGCGGGGTATCGCTCACGGATGCGGGTGTACGCCTGTATCGACACGCCGATCACGTCTTGAAAGGTATGCAGCGCCTCACCGATGAAATGGCCGCCGACACCCCGGAGCCACATGGCTTGGTCTCCATGGGTGCGCCGCCTTCCATGCAATCGAATCTCACCGCACCCGTAGCAGCGCGTTTCATCAACACGTTTCCCCAAGCTTTCTTGAATGTGGTTCAAGACACGAGCGCGAGACTCCGCGAAGGCGTGTCGGCCGGACACCTGGACGTGATCGTGGTGTCCTCCATGGCGCTTTCCGGCGGCCTGCACTACGCGCCGCTTTTTACGGAGAGCCTATGCCTTATCCACCGGACGAGTTCGTCGCTGCATTCGAAGAACCCTGCGCGCCTCCAGGATCTCATCGGCATTCCCTTAGTCCTGTGCGGCTATCCCGATACCTTGCGACTCTA
>DASYFQ010000053.1:0-2233 GCA_036498345.1 Steroidobacteraceae bacterium | reverse complement strand
CTTGCTCAATGTGCCGTTCCAAAGCCGGATGCGAGCCTCGATGCTGCTGCACGCGGCTTGCAGGGCCCGCTCGCCCCTATGCGGCGAGTTCGCGATCAGGTCGCTCAGCAATTCGCGCCCCATGGGGCCGTGACTGTCGCCATCAAGTTCGATGTGACGATCGATGTAGTAGATGAAATGGCGCAGGCGAGCGTTGTTGTTCTTGGCGCCGTAGAGCGTGTCGAGAAGCCGGCGGAACATCTCCGGGATGATGTCCTCGCGGCCGTAGAAGAACGCCGCCAGGACCTCTTCGGTCGTGCCCGAATTGGCGAGCGCCATCGTATGCGCGACAAAGGTTTGCACATGGGACGGTGCACCGATCCGCGCCAGGGCCACTTCCACCGGAACGCCGACCAACACGAGCGAACGGAACTTCTCGAACTGGCGCGTGCTGGCGCCGACGTCCCGCATGGCGCGGAGGTAGAGAGCGAGGTGGCTTATATAGGAACCGTCCGGACCGACATCCGTCTCCTCTCCGATCACGATGTCATTGATCAGGCGTGCGGCCTTTGAATTGTCCGCCGGGAACCACGGCACCGTTACGCACGTCATGTCCTGCTGGAGGCGCTTCAGCAGCGACATGAAATCCCAGACCGCAAAAACGTGATCTTCCATGAAACGCGTGAGATCGGCGACGGAAGCGACCTGCGTGTAAATCGCATGGTCCAGCAGCGCCGCACGAAGATTGCAAAGATGGTCATTGTCGTATTGCGACATGTTTGAATGCTCCGGGTTCAGGGTGACCTCCGGGCTGCCCACCGATGGCTTTGGTGGCCCGGTCCTCGTGTTCGCGAGCGGGAAATGCGGGCGGAGCGGGCGATTCACAATCACTACGAATTTGATTGCGAGATGAGAGACATTCATGAGTAGCCCGCGCGCCCTGAGGCGTTGGCGCGCGGGGGACCCGCAACTACAGCGGCGCTGAGCGCGTTCAGTCAGCTGCAAAGGGGTTCTCGAGCGAGCCTTTGACCGTTGCCGACCCGTTGGCGGTGCGGAGCATGTTTATGAGGGCGCGTAGCGCGACCGGCACTTGGCGGTGGCCAGGATAGTAGAGGAAGAGCCCTTCGAAGGAGGGCGACCAGTCCTCCAGCACGCGAACCAGCTGCCCTGAGCGCAGGAACGGGTCGGCGAGAGCTTCGACGGTGTACGCGATTCCCAACCCATCGACAGCCGCCCGCATTGCCAGATCGGGATCGTTGACCGTGACTCGGCCAGCCACCGATAAGCGCCGTGACTTGCCGTCCCGCTCGAACGCCCACTCGAACACCGCGCCGTCCGACGCCAGGCGGTATTGAACGCAGCTGTGGCGGGCGAGATCATCGGGGGTGCGCGGCGGGCGTCGCTGCGCGAAGTACGCCGGCGCGCCAACCACGGTCACTCGCATCGGCCCCATCACGCGAACGGCGATCATGTCCGCGGCCGCTAGGTCTTTTGAACTGATCCCGGCGTCGAACCCCTTCGCCACGATATCGACCAGCGCCTCGTCGGCGTGGACTTCCAGCTGCACGTCCGGAAAGGTCGATAAAAAGCGTGCCCAGACGGGGGCGATGACCGCCATACCGGCGAAATGGCTCACATGGAGGCGCAGGCGCCCGAAGGGATGCCCCTGCTCGCTCTTGAGGTCGTCCAGCGCCAGAGAGATCTGCTCGACCGCCGGCCGAGCTCGGCCGAGCAGGCGCACGCCCGCATCGGTGAGCGCGACGCTGCGGGTCGTGCGGTTCAGTAATCGAACGCCGAGACGGTCTTCGAGCTGCCGCATCGTGTGGCTGAGCGCCGAAGGCGTGACGCCGATATGCGCCGCCGCCGCGCGGAAGCTAAGATTGTCGGCGACGGCAACGAACGCGGTCAGATCGGCAAGATCAGCGCGGCGCATTGCTGAATTCCTCTCAGCACCCAATGCAACAAATATCCGACCTGATTTGGGCCGTCGGTCCACACATTGAAGGTTCAAAAGCCGCGTCCAGCAGTCACACACGCGTGATATGCGGCCGGTGCAAATGGAGTCATCGATGCGACAGTTAAACGAACCTAGAGCCCGGCCCAGGATGGCAAGGGTTCTGGCAACCGCAGCTGCTCTCTTGTGCGCTACCGCGCTCGGCCAGCTAAATCCCGCCTACGCCGGGCCGCACGGCGGCGGCGGAGGCGGCGGTTTCCACGGAGGCGGATTTGGTGGCTTCCATGGCGGCGGATTCCA
>DASYFQ010000052.1:0-2015 GCA_036498345.1 Steroidobacteraceae bacterium | reverse complement strand
CCCCCGGCGATCGATGGACAGGCGGTTCCTGCGGTATTGATGTCCGGTGATCACGCGGCGATCCAGCGCTGGCGACTACAGCAGGCGCTGGGGCGGACTTGGTTGCGGAGGCCGGAGCTGCTCGAGCGGCGCGGCATGAGTAATGAAGAGCGGGCTTTGTTGGAAGAATTCAAGATCGCACGTGCGGATCGCCCGGGGCGAATCGAAGACAGTCAAAGATGAGGGCCGAAAGGCGAGGACTTAAGCTATGAACAAAATCATCCAAGAATTAAACGGCGAACGCGCATCGCGCAAGTTTCCGGAATTCAATCCCGGCGATACCGTCGTCGTACAAGTCAAAGTGGTGGAGGGTGATCGCGAGCGTGTTCAGGCTTACGAGGGCGTGGTCATCGCCAAGAAGAACCGCGGACTCAATTCCTCGTTCACCGTGCGCAAGATTTCGCACGGCGAAGGCGTGGAACGCGTGTTCCAAACCTTCAGCCCCTCGATCAGCGAAGTCAGCGTGAAGCGCCGCGGTGCGGTGCGGCGCGCCAAGCTGTATTACTTGCGTGATTTGTCCGGTAAAGCGGCACGCATCGACGAGAAGATCTAAACATCAGCCGGATTCGTTCCCGAAGGGGCGGGCGGCGGACCTCACGGGCGGTCGGGAGGCATTGAATGGGTGTCGGGTCCGCTCTCATGGGTTTTTTCGGATTGGTCTGGCGGATTCTCGAGGGAGTCCGTCGGGTCCTGCATCTGATTCTGTTGCTGGTTATTTTCGGATTCATCCTCGCCGCCCTGCATACCTCCATTCCGGTCGTCCCGCACGCGGCCGCGCTGGTCATTGCGCCCGAGGGTGAGATCGTCGAACAGCTGGCGAGCGATCCGGTGCGGCGCGCCTTCGGTCAAGCCTCGGGCGGTCCGGCGCCGGAGACTCTGCTCCGGGATGTCACCGACGCGATCGCGGCCGCGAAATCCGACGAACGCATCAAGCTGATCGTGCTCGATCTCGGAGCCCTGGATTCCACCGGCCTGTCGAAGCTGCAAGAAATCGGCGCGGCGCTGCGCGAGTTCCGCGCCGGGGGCAAGCGCGTGGTCGTGGCGGCCGATTCGCTGGATCAAACCCAATACTATCTGGCGGCGCAGGCGGGCGAGGTCTATCTGGATCCGATGGGGCTGGTGTACGTCGACGGCTTCAGCTATTACCGCATGTTCCTCAAGGATGCCATCGACAAGCTGGGTGTCGACGTCAACGTGTTTCGCGCCGGCACATACAAGAGTTTTACCGACCAGTTCTCCCGCAGCGACATGGCTCCGAGCGAACGCGATGAGACGTCGGTGTGGCTGGAGTCATTGTGGAACGCCTACAGCCAAGACGTCACGCGGGCGCGCTCGCTGCCCGCCGGCGCGCTCAACGAATACGTGACCGAGGAGCCGGCCGCGCTCGCCGCCGCCGGCGGCGATTCGGCCAAACTGGCGCTGCAACGCGGCCTGGTCACGGCGTTGAAAAGCCGCCGGCAGCTGGCGGACGAGCTGAAAGCGCTGGTGGGCGAGGATGAGGACAGTCATTCCTTCAATTCCATCGCCATGAATCAATATCTCGCCTCGGTGCGCTCCAGACATGTCTTGAGGTCAAAATCGGATTCGAAAGTCGGCATCATCGTGGCATCGGGAGAAATTCTCGACGGCCACCAACCGCCCGGCACCATCGGCGGCGACAGCACCGCCGATCTGCTGCGGCAGGCGCGCTATGACAACGCCGTAAAGGCGGTGGTGTTGCGCGTGGACAGCCCCGGGGGAAGCATGTTCGCGTCGGAGCAAATCCTCCGGGAGGTGCAGACCCTGCGCAAAGCCGGCAAGCCGGTGGTGGTGTCCATGAGCACCTACGCCGCGTCCGGCGGTTACTATATTTCCGCCGCGGCGAATCAGATATTCGCCAGCCCCACGACATTGACCGGATCGATCGGCGTGTTTTCCGTGGTCCCGACCTTCCAGCACACCTTGGAGAAATTCGGAGTGAAGGTCGACGGCATCGG
>DASYFQ010000051.1:0-21800 GCA_036498345.1 Steroidobacteraceae bacterium | reverse complement strand
GCCGCCCTTTCATCGTCGATGTCGATCGACGTGCCGACCCACCCGGTTATCGCATCTGCCGGGTCGCGGATCGGGACACAGCGCGTCATGAACCAGCGAGTCCGCCCGTGTCGATCACGCAGACGGAACTCGGCCCGCATGGGCTCCCCGCGCCGCAGCGCCTCGTTGCGCCCCTGGTTCAGCGCGCTGAGGTCCTCAGCGGGTATATGCGCGGCAGCGATCTCGTCGGTAACGCTTTCAGTTCCCACATAATCGGCCCATCGAGGATTGATGTACTCCCTGGAGCCGTCCGCTTTCCAGGTGTAGACGATGTCCGGCAGCGCGTCGAGATATCGTTTGAATCGAGCATCGCTTTCAATGAGAGCTTGTCGCGTGGATGCGTGGTCGGCCAGCGCCTGATCGAGCCGACGTTGGCGATCGTGGACGCGGTAGACCAGCGCGATGAGCGCCGCACATATCGCTGCATACACAGCGGGTTCGAGTGCAGCCGATCCCATTCCCAACGACGGGGCCCGCGGCATCAGAAAAAGGTAATCGCCGACCAAATAGCCCAACACGGCAGCCAGAACAGCCGGCCATACACCCCAGAACCACCCGATAATGGCGACCGCCGCGTAAAACGTGCCGAGAGGATAATGCTCTCCCAAGGCAGTCCCAAGGCCGGCACGCACCAGCGCGGCGGCGCAGGTGATGGCGAGGGACCATAGATAGGGGGTACTGCGCCGCAGCGATGGATGGAGAGCCAAAGGTACTCCCGTACAGGTGGTCGGCGACGTTCGTTAGCGCAACCGCTCATGCGACGTTACAGCGACGACCCTCGACCGGCCGGAGTCGTGCTGAACACCAAGCATTGCTGGATTGCCCGGCCCGAAGCTTCCGGTGCGTGGCGTACTGCGACAATAGGCACAGGCGGAAATAGGCGTAGGAAAACGCCGACAGGTATTTGCGCCCGATTATGTACGCGCCTGACGTCAAGCCGCGGATAGGAACCGCGCGCGCGGCTATCCCGTTGTGTGCGCAGCGGTGAATATAGGTTTCGTCCTACAGCCGATCAGGCCGGCCGGCGCTTACGCGCCAACCGCGTAGCGCTAAGCTTCCGCGCGGGGGAATCGTCGGTTTCCCGACTTTCTCAGAAACAAAAAATGGAGTTCTACAATGTCACTTTTAGCCTGGATAGTGCTTGGTTTGATTGCAGGATTTATTGCAAGCAAGCTTGTCAACAAGACTGGCGAAGGCATGTTGATGGATATCATCCTGGGCGTGGTAGGCGCTGTCGTCGGCGGATGGCTGTTCCACACATTTGGAATGCCGGGTGTCACCGGATTGAACCTATATAGTTTGTTGGTTGCGGTCGTGGGCGCCGCGGTGTTCCTGATTGTGTACCACGCGCTGACTCGTCGTCGTGTTTGACTAGTGAGTCAAAGAGTCTTCGAGAACAAGTCTTAGTTCAAGCGCCCGGTCGTGCTCTACCGCACGCCCGGGCGCCGCCGCCCGGCGCAAGGCGAGCCACACCACATCATCCCTGATCCCGAACGGACGCCCTGTCCGGTCGACGTAACGCGCAGCGGTGATGTCGCTCCGCAGCATTAGCGCGCCGCAACATCTTCTTGTGCGATCACACAGCTCTAGGGCCGTAGCATGGGCATTTCGCGATGGGAAAAGACGCCTCGTACTCGTACGCAAATTAAGCGATAGACTTAAGCCCCAACAAACAACCGATGCAGTCTTTTTTGGGATGGCGACAGCGCAACCTCGCACATGAACGTCAGATGGGAGGAGAAAAATTGGGAGAGATCAACAGCGAGATCGGCAAGCTCGCCCAGTATTTGAGCGGCCGCCGCGAAGTGATTCTACGGAGTTGGCGCAACGCCATAAAAATGGATCCGGCGCTGACCACGAGCGATTCGTTGCCCCGGGCGGACCTCTACGATCATATTCCCTCCTTGCTCGCGACTTTTGAGCGGCAACTCCACACCTGGCGAGATGATGAAGTCGTAAGCGTCGCCGGCCGGAGTTCGGCAGCGGCTCACGGCCTGCAACGCTGGCAGCAGGGATACGACCTGCGCGAAGTCACGCACGAGTTAGGTAAGCTCAATGAATGCGTAGTAGATGAGTTGGAGAGCTACACGCGCGCGCATCCTGACATCTCGCACGCCGCCATCGCGACTGCGCGAAGAATTTGGGCCGCCCTCTGCAGCACCGGGATCGAAGAAAGTGTTGGAAAGTACTTTCAACTCCAGCAGCAGGAAGCGGCAGGACATGTCAAAGATCTCGAGAGCGCGCTCGCGGAAATCCGCACCCTCGAGGCGCAAAGGGCCGATCTATGGCGGCAAGCAGCGCACGATCTGCGCGGTAACCTCGGCGTCGTTGCCAATGCCACCGTCGGGCTCACCCACAGCGGGCTCCGCGACTCTTCACGGGACGATTTCGTGCGGATTCTCATGCGCAACGTGACGTCGCTGCACCACTTGCTGGATGACGTGACCAGCCTCGCTCGTCTGCAGGCCGGCCGGGAAGAGCGACGCATTGAACCGATCGATGTGACGCCCCTCATGCAGCAACTTTGCGAGGGCATTCGTCCGCTTGCGCAGGAGCGCCGGTTATTTTTGCGCTGCGAGGGACCGCCCGGATTCGCAACCGACGGCGATGAAGTCAAGATTCGGCGGATTGCCCAAAATCTCCTGCTGAATGCCGTCAAGTATACCCGCGCCGGGGGCATCACCGTGAGATGGGGAGACAGCGCCGCAGACGACCCAAAACGCTGGGAATTGTGTGTCACCGATACAGGGCCAGGCCTGCACACGGACTCCGGCAAGCCGATGGCCGATGCGCTCGAGAAAACCAAGCCTCCGTTGCCATCGTCCGACGGGACGCAGTCATCCGATACGCAGCTGCTCCAAGACGGCACCTCGCGGACGAGCGGTGAAACCGATCGAGGCCCGGCATCGCCCGCCGAGCCGGGCGAAGGGATCGGCCTGTCCATAGTGAAAAGGCTGTGTGACATGCTGGACGCAACGATCGAACTCAAAACTGAGCACGACGTGGGAACCAGCTTTCGGATCTTATTCCCGCGTCACTACACTACTTAGAATTGGGGCTCATGGATTCGAGCGCACGGGGAGCGGCATGGAGGCCGTAAGGATGGTCCCGCCCGAATCGGTCCGGCGCATGTCCACCTTGCCGCCGAGCTCTCGGATCCGGTGTCGCATTGAAGCGAGCGCCGTCGACGCGCCGACTTCGTGTCCTCCCGATGCGATTATCGGAGTTCCGTTATCCGAGACGCTCATCGAGAAAGTTTCATCGTCGACCTGCACGTGCAGTTCGGTGGACGTCACCGATCCGCGCTTTAGCGTCATGGCGAGCGCCTCTTCTGCTATGCGGAAAAGCGCGACGGACATGTCGGGTTCAAGCTGTGGTTCGATCTCGGGATAGCGATCTGCGCAGACGATATTGGAGCCCTCGCATAGCCGTCTGAGATGCCACCTCAACGCCGCAAATAGGCCAAAGTTGTCCAATATGCTGGGTCGCAATTCTTCGATGACCTGGCGTTTAAGATCGATGGCGGCCTCGAGAGTGCCTTTCACCCGATCCAGGCGCTGGCGCGCAGGACCATTGATGTCGCTCTGCAATTGCTGCACGGAACCCAAATCCATGAGGGCCGAGACCATGAGACCGCCCAGTTCATCATGTAATTTTCGCGCTAATTTGGCCTTCTCAGCCTCCGTTGTCACTTGCAAGTGGGTGATCAGTGACTGTGCCTCACGCAGTGCTTGTTCATTTTCTGCCGGCACGGCCGCCACCCTTTCTTTGCCGAGCACGCGTGGTGAAATATGTCTCGAGCGAGTCGAGGGTGCGCACGAAGACAATAGAGAGCACACACCAGTTAATCAGTGCTTTGCAACGGTCAATGACTCCTGGTCGGCGCAACTGAGCGACCTCGCGCGGGTATGTGTCACGAGGATAGACGAACCACTTCAGACCACCAGCGCAAACTGACAGAGCTTCGCGTAAGACTTTGCCTACCGTTGATTAAGGGGTGCATCGGGGCCGCCCGATACGCCGGTCCAGGCACGTAACACCCCCCGGATAGATGCGGTCATGCTAACCCCAAGTTGCGTGTCTTCCAGAGCTGCCGCAAGCCCAAGGTCAACACCGGCAGCACAAAAACCACGAGAAATATGTAAGCCAGCGCGCGATAGCCTCGCGCAATCAAAGTCACCAAACCAAAGCGGGTCGCCAGAAAAATCGAACCCAGGAGCAGAACGCCGGTGATGGACACGCGCGCCGCCATCGGGAGAATCCGGCCGCGCCGTGCCGCATACGCCAGCGCAACGCGTTCGTTGATCGCATGTACGAACCCCGTACTGCTTTCCAGCAGAGCCATGAAGATCATGAGTTGGAATAGAAAGTGAAACGCGGGAAAATTCAGGCGCCGGAGCAAGAAATCGGAAGGCAGCGCTTCGCCGGCGATTTGCGGAAAATATGCAATCATGCAGATGAAAAAGAGCAGCGCTGGAATCATCGCCAGTGGGCCGGCGAGCATACCTGCCACGAGCGCATCCTTATTGTTGCGAAGGTGCCGCAGTACGGGAAGGATGATCACCGCCCCCACCACGTTGTAGCTGGCGTAGGTCAGCCCGCCGAATGCCCAACCGTCCATCGGCGCGGCGATCGATAGATTCGTGACGATGCGGCCGCCGAATGCGAACAGAGAGAGCCCGACGAAAATCGCATAAACGCCGTAGAGGAAAATTGAAACCCATTTGAACAATCGTTCCACGGATACGTTGCCGTAGGCGGAAAACACGATGATGCCCGCAATCAAGCACAGGGTACCCGCGAGCGGCGGCCAACCCAGAAGGGCCGCCCCGATGGCGCCTGCCGCCGCGCCGAACACCGCTAGAATCAAGATCATGAACAAGACGTATGCCGCCTCGAAGGTCACCCAGAAGGGTCCCAGCAAATTCTTGAAGAACGTCCTGTAATCCCAGCTGGCGGTCGCGCGCGCCAAGCAGAATGTCGCCGCGCATACGGCACTCCAGATCAGCATGGCGAGCACAATGGCGAGCAGACCGCCCTGCGGCCCGCTGGGCAGGAAGAACTCGGCGAGTTCGCGGCCGGTCGCGTACCCGCCTCCGATCACCACGGCTTTGAACGCAAGACCCGGCAGTAAATAGCGCTGAAACCAGGACCCTCGTCCTATCGCCGCCCCCTGCTGGTCGTTCACTTCGCGCGCTCAGCGGCGATTTGCGCGCCATAGCCTGGGCCGCGCAGCACATGACCGGGCTTCGCTCCCGTGTGATGACCCTGGTCGATCACGATCTGGCCGTTGACCAGAACATAATCGACGCCGGTCGGATACGCGGTGGGGTTCTCATAGGTCGCCACGTCATCGAGTCGATCCTCGTTGAAAATCGTCACGTCCGCCCTCAACCCCTCGCGTATCGCGCCGCGATCGGAGAGCCGCATGCGCGTCGCGGGCCAAGACGTCATTTTACGAATTGCATCTTCGAGGGTGAGGATGTGTCGCTTCTTCACATACTCGGCAATCACTCGGGGAAAATTGGCATAGGCTCGCGGATGCGGCAAACCGATGGCGTCGATCATACCCGGCTTTTCATTGGCGCCAGCGTCGCTTCCGATGCTCATCCACGGCCAACGCAGCGCCGTCTCGATGTCCGCCTCGTTCATCATGAAGAAAAGGCCCATCGCACGATTTGGCTGCGCGCCCAGTACGATATCCCACGACACATCCGCCGGGTCCTTGCCCAGTTGCTTGGCGATGTAATCGATGCTCTTGAACCGGTAGCGGTCGTACTTGGGATTGAACGCATTGGCAAGGAGGACGTGGTCCCACCCGCCGCTCGCTTCGACGAGATTCGACCAGTTCGGCAGCGAACCGGCGGCAACCTCCCTCTTCAGGCGGACGCGCACCTTAGGGTCTTTGAGCTGCTCCAGACCGCGTTTCGCTCCTTGTTCCCAGATCCAGTTGGGCACGGTGATATCGAGCCCGGTACCGCCCGCAGTGTAGACGTACATATCGGCAGCGATGCTCACTCCGCGCGCACGCGCAGCGTCAATGACTCGGCCTGCTTCGGGCACGAGCTTTCCCCACCCAGGTGCGTAGGCGCCCTTGAAATGAAAGATTTCGACTTGGATTCCCGTCTTTTCGCCAATTTCGATGGATTCGTCGATGGCCTGCAGCAGCTTTGCGCTCTCGTCGCGCATGTGGCTTGCATAAATGCCGCCGTATTTCGCCGCCACGCGCGCCAGTTCGACCAGATCTTCCGTGCTTTGAAAGCTGTCCGGCGGATAGATCAGCGCAGTTGCAATCCCCATGGCGCCGGCGCGCATGGCCTCACCGACGTGCGCACGCATTCCGTCCAATTGCTGCGCGGTAGGCCTGCCCGCGCCATCGCCCATCACTTCCACGCGGGCTTGCGCGCTGCTGTAGTAGCTGCCGAAATTCAGCGATATGCCCTGTCGTGCGAGCTTATTGAAGTATTCATCGATACGCGCTGAAGGTACGGGTGTCCCCCCCTCGCCGGCAATCGCCGTCGTAACACCCTCGCGCAGCTTGTTCTCGGCCAAGCCATTCTTGAGAAGAACTTCTCCGGACTGATCCATCATGTCGATCCAGCCCGGCGACACGTAGTCTCCTTGCGCATCGATCTCGCGCACGCCGCGGCCTTCGATTCGGCCAATCTTGACGAACCGCCCGCCGTTGATCGCTATGTCGGCGCGTACCCAAGGATTTCCCGCCCCGTCGAGAACCCGACCGTTGCGAATCACGACTTCATACACGGGCGCCGCTGAAGCGACACCGGGCCCATTGTCGGCGACGGGCTCACCGTGCGGGGTAGGCTCATTGTGGGCTGCAGGCTCGCTGTGCACGGTAGGCTCGCCGTGGGCGGCAGGCTCACCGCGCGCGGCGTTCTGGGCGGCGCTCCATATCAGCCATGAGGCGACGGTCCCCGCCAATATGGACCGCATTCGGATCATTTCGACGCTTCAATCGGAGTGAACAGCAGGTCCTGGTAGTCGTAGCTGAAGTCGGCAAGGGGTGACACCGCCTTCATGGTGATGCGCTCAACTTGGCCGTCGGCATCGAGACCGAACGTCACATAGGCGGGCTCAATCGACTTATCGTCGAAGCGAGTCACGAAGCTGTCGTATTGCCAATGCTCGAGCGCACCTCCCATGCGCGGCGTCGATTTGAAATCGATCGTGAGCTTTCCCTTGACCTGCGCGATGTCGATGCTGCCATACCAGGGATCGGCATACGTCCCGGTGTAACGCGCAAGCGCGAGGGACGGCCCGACCTTGGCCGGTTTGGCGGCCACCGAGTTGTAAGCCTTGAGCCCATCATCCAATCGTTGCTGTTTCAGCGCCCTGAATTTGGCGGGCCAGTCGTTTGCGCGCTGTCCCAGATAGTGATCGAGCAGCTCGAACATCAGGCCATTGATGATCTCGCCGTCTTCGCTATTGATCAGGATCGAAAAGCCGACCTGCTTCTCCGGAATCAGCACCACCGCCGCGAGGAATCCGAATACCGCACCGCCATGCCAGACAATCCTCGCGCCGCGATAATCCCGCACATCCCAGCCAAGCGCGTAAGTGTTGAACATCGGCTGCGTCAGTTTAAAATCGTCCGGGCGCGGTGCGATGGGCTGCAGAACCATCGGCCGCCACATCTCCTCATGCGCCGCCTCACTGAATAATCTGCCACTGCTGCCCGGCAGCCTGCCATTATCCAGCTGGATGAGCAGCCAGCGCGCCATATCGTTTGCGCTGATCGCGAGCCCGCCGGCAGGCGCCGAGTTTTGCCCAAGCTCGTCCCGCTCATCGAGGCGGCTCTGATCACCGATTCCGCGCAGACCGCCGTTCATCCGCGCATGCGGTTGCGCACGATCCGGGGATTCAAACCTCGCCGCATTGTCGCTGGTGGAATGCCGCATGCCGGCGGGCTTCAGCACATGCTCGGCGGTGAATTTCTCCCAGGTCTCGCCGCTTACCGCTTCGATCAGCTGGCCCGCGACCATGTACAAAACGTTGTCGTAGGCAAAGCCGCTGCGAAAACTCGTTGCGGGCTTCAAATAACGCAGGCGGCGGACCGACTCGGCGCGGCTCAAGTTCGTGCGCGGGACGAACATTAAATCGCCGCCGCCTAACCCAAGTCCGCTGCGATGCACGAGCAGGTCACGGATGGTCATTTCTCGCGTAACCCAAGGATCGTACATCTGGAATCCCGGCAAATGATCGATCACTTTGTCGTCCCAGCCGATCTTGCCCTGATCGACGAGAATACCGAGCGCAGCGACGGTGAACGCCTTGCCGGTCGAGCCCGTCGGGAAAATGGTGTCGGCATCGACCGATTCGGGAGACCCGAGCCCTCGGACGCCGAAGCCTTTGGCGAGCGTCACGTTGTCATTCTCCACGATCGCAATCGCCATGCCCGGCACGCCGATTTCCTTGCGCAACTTCTCGACGCGATCCTCGAAGCCGGCAGGCGGTGCTGCGAGCGCCGGCGCGGCGCAGACAAATGCCAGAAGGGCTAGAGCGATACGTTTCATTGAAACTCCGATTGAAGCGCGCGTGGCTGACCGAACCATGTTGGCGGGTTGGCGCTCATGCCGGGGCCGCGTGTGTTGCCCCCCACACATCGTCGCCGCTCCACGCGGTTCCATCGACATAAGTCATACTGGGCGTTCGATCCTCCGCGAGAAATATCGGTCCGTCGAGATCGACGACATCGCACAGTTGCCCGAGCACGAACGCCGGAGCCATTGCGAGACTGGTGCCGACCATATTGCCGACCATGACCTTGAGCCCCAGACGGCGCGCTTCGTGCGCCATCGCGAGACCTTCGGTCAATCCGCCGCACTTGTCGAGCTTGATGTTGACCATGTCGAAGCGCCCCACGAGACCGGCCAAGTCGCCGAAGCTGAGCGCGCTTTCATCCGCGGCGATCGGGATCCGTGATGCGAAGCCCTCGAGATCGGCTTCGCGGCCGCGCTTGAGCGGCTGCTCCAGCAGCGAAATATTGGCCGGAAGCAGCGCGCCGATCAGCGAATCGAGCGCATCGACGGCGTAGCCCTGATTGGCGTCGACTCCGATCCACACGTCGGGCCGCGCGGCCCGAACCGCCTGGACACGCGCAATGTCCGCATCCAGATCGCCGGTCAATTTCAACTTCAGCGAGCGTGCCTGCGCATATTTGCGCGCACCCGCGGCCATCGCGGCGGGATCATCGGCGCCCAGCGTAAATGTCGTGACCAGGGGTTTCGCCGGCGGCAGTCCGGCGAGTTCCCAAACCGGCTTGCGCAAGCGCCGTGCGTCGAGTTCCCACAGCGCACAATCCACCGCATTGCGGGCGCCGCCCGGCGGAAGCAGACCTTGAATCGCGGCACGATCGACGCCCGCTTCGATGGCGCCCCGTGCACCTTCGATCGCGGCCACCATGTTCTGCGCCGTGTCACCCAGATAATAGACGCCCGACGCCTCGCCGCGCCCGCTATGCGATCCATCGCCGAGCGTCACGACGACGACTTCCTGCTCGTCGAACACATAACCCGAAATGCGAAACGGCGCAGCCAGGCGCCGCTTTTCGGCCGCGATGTGCAGCCTCAGTCCGCGCATCAGTAAAGCACACCGAAACTGATCAAGTTGAACGCGAACGCGACCCACAGCACCATGGAAGCCGCGAGCGCGAGCACGATGCTCCAGACCTTCGCCGGCCAGCGACGCGCTCCGTTCCACGCGGTCCACAGATTCCACAGCATCAAGCCAAATCCGCCGATGAATACGATGACGGCGAAGATCTGGGCAAAGCGGACGGCCGAATCGAACGTTGAGCCCAGATTGTTGATGTCTTCGATCATTCGAGCGAGCGTCAGCGCCCATGTCCCCAAAGCGGCGAGGATCAGAATTGCGGCGATCTTGCTCAGGCGATATGCGCGGAGTACGTCGGCATCCAGTGCCAGGGTTGCTCCGTAGCGGCGACGCACGATGGCAGCGATCGGCCACATCACCGCCGTCATCGCAAGAGCCGCCAGGCTGGCGCAGAGCAGCGGTATCAGCCAAGCGCTATCCTTGTACCAAGGCGCGCGATCGAACACCATGAACGGCGAAATCCCGTCGATGCTGAACCGGACGACCTTGCCGTCGACCACTTTGGCTGCCAGGCGCTCATGACTGCCGGTATCCCGCCAGACAAAGGGAGCCGTCTCGACCCAATGCCGCGACTTGCCGTTCAATCCCAGGAAGGGCAACACCAACTCGCCCTTGCCGTCGACGCTGACCTTGGTCTGCCCAACCAAACCGAGGGCCGCTATGAAGTTCGACTGGGACCCGCGCGAATTCACCCAGGTGCCCTTGAGCATCGCCGCGTGGCTCGCGGCGGTCTTGTCGTCGGTTCGGGCAACTTTCTCATCACCCGGAAAGTAGCGGTCGGCGAAATCGTCGAAGAGTGCGCCGCGCAGGCCGCCGGCCGCACCCTCCTTGCCCGGGCTATTGAACGAAACGTAGAACCCGACGTTTTCTTTGAGAAACAAATGCAACGAAGTGTGGAAGTTCTGCGTGTCGCCCAAATGCGCGATCACTTCGCGTCCATTGATATTGGTTTCGAAAAAGCCCAGCTCCATCCGATTGAGGGGCGGCAGCACGGTCAAGGGACTGTTGTGCATCATCTCCGCGGTCTCGGGGCGCAGAATGCGGTTGCCCTCATATTCGCCGTTTTGCAAATGCGCGATCATGAAGTGCGCCATGTCCTCGGCGGGCGCCGACATCGAGCCCGCGGGCGCCGGTCCTACCATTTCGAACGCGTGCGGCTCGCCCGAAGCCAACTGGTAGCCCTTGGACATCAGCGGCGCGAGGTCGGGAGGCAGCGGTTGACGAAAGGTCGAATGCTGCATATCGAGCGGAGCGAAAATGTATTTGTCGAGGTAGTCGTCGAACGGCTCGCCGGACACGCGCTGCACGATGTAACCCGCCAGCGATGCGCCGTAATTGGAGTAAGCGGGCGTAGTGCCGGCTGGGAAGACGCGCTCGGGCACCCAGCGTTTGAGCAGCGCTTCGAACCCTGGCGCTTTGGGATTCTCGGACATGATGTCCTTGGCCTGTTCTTCGAAACCGGCGACGTGTTGCATGAGATTGCGCATCGTGACCGGCTTCCCGTCGCGCGGCGGAATCTTGAAATCGAGGTACTGATTGACGTCGCCGTCGAGATCGATTTTCCCCTGCTCGACCAGCTGCATCACGGCGGTCCAGGTGACGAGCTTCGATACCGATCCCGGCCTGAACAACGTCAGCTTCGGATCGACCGGCGTACGCTTGGCGACGTCAGAGTAGCCATAGCCCCGTTCCGTCAGGATTTTCCCATCCTTGACCACGGCGACGACGGCACCGGCGATGTCGCCCGTGTGCAATGCATAGGGTAGATAACCGTCGAGCCAAGCGTTGACGTCCTCGGCCGTCAGTGGCACCGCGGTCGATTCGGTTGCGTTCGCCGGCGCGCCCGCAGACACCGTCGCCAACGCCAGAAGAGCAGCAGCCAGTATTCTCATCCCGTACATAGATTTTTTCCCGCTTGCGACGAGGTCGCAGTGATCGCTGATGGTTGCAAGTTATCCAGCCTCGGTGAGACAGGAATCGACGAGTCCTTCGAATGCCGCACCGCCCCGCATCGGGTCGGCGACCGGTAATCCAAACCGCGCACTTTGCTCGGCCAGCAAGCGATGCGCGGCACCGACGTCGAGCCGCGATGTATCCAAACTGATGCCCGCGCAGCGAATCGCCGCATTGGTGCGCCGGCCGAGAAGCAAATTCAAATCGATGGTCTCGTCGAGGTCCGGCATCGGGTAGCCGGGGTAGCCGAGCACCTGCTCGCGGCCCGGCTGGTGGCAGACGACGATGACATCCGGCTGACTGCCGTGCAGCAACGCCAACGAAACGCCGGCATAGGCGGGGTGAAACAAGGACCCCTGGCCTTCGATCACATCCCAGTGCTGCTCAGGCGCATCCGGAGTGAGCATTTCCGCGGCGCCGGCCGCGAAATCGGCAACTACGGCATCCAGCGGAATACCGCTGCCCGAGATCATGATGCCGGTTTGTCCGGTCGCTCGGAAATCGACGTACACGCTGCGCTTCGCAAACGCGCGTGCGATAGCGAGGGCGGTGTACTTCTTACCCAGTGCGCAATCCGTCCCCACGGTGAGCAGGCGCTTGCCTGTGCGCTTACGGCCCGAGGAAATCGGAATGTTTCGCGGCGGCGTGCGCACGTCGATGAGTCTGCGGCCATGGCGCTCCGCCGCAGTCCTCAATTGCGGCACGTCGCCGAGCTTCGCGTGCATGCCGCTGATGATGTCGAGTCCCGATTCGAGCGCTTCGACGAGCGATCGCAGCCAACTGTCGCTGATCACGCCGCCGACGTTCGCCACACCGATCACCAGCGCCCTTGCGCCGCGCGCGCGGGCCTCCTTGGGATTCAGCCGCGGCAGATCAGCGGTGACCGTGGCGCCGCCGCACGACCATTCACCCACACAGCGATTTCCGGCCCAGTCGCGCAAGCCAAATGCGGTTTTGGCAAAACCCCTCTCGGTGGTGTCGCCGAGAAACAGCAGATACGGGTAAGGCAGATCTATGAGCTCTGGCCCCCCTGTCGGCGAATGCAGTTCGCGTTTTGTGTTCATTACTGGGTCGGCCGTTAGAACTTCGCAGACAGCGTCACGCCAATCGTTCGCGGCTGAGCGACAGTGAGCTCGCCCGCCAAACCCGGCGCGCCGCTGCTGACGTAGCTGGTAATGCCGCGCGAATCTCCCAGATTCTTGCCATAAACCGTGATCCGGTAGCGAGCGTCCTCGAGGCCGACGCGAGCGTCGACGGTATTGTAGCTCGGCAAAGCAACTTGGCCGGGAATTGCGGCGGCGGAACTCGCGAAGTCGGTATTCCTTGCGCCGACGTAACTCCATCTGGCGCCGACAAACGCTTTGTAATTCGCGAACGCAGCCCAGTCGTATTCGCCGTCCACCGAGGTACCCCACTTCGGGGCGTAGGGCAGCGGGTCGCCGGAATTGGCGTTCACGGCCGGCGCCGGCGAGGTCAGCTTTGCGTCGGTATAGGCCCCGGTCCAACTGAGCGTCAGGCCATGCACGGGAACATACCCTAAGGTCCATTCCAGACCTTGGCTTCGTGCCTTGCCGCCGTTGCCGTTGATGCCGGTGTTATCGACGAATTCGAATACCTGAATGTCCTTCCAATCGACGTGGAAAGCCGCGACGTCGATGGATAGCAGACCGTCGAGCTGCGTCGATCTAATCCCGACCTCGACGTTGACCGTTTTGTCCGCACCGTACTCTCGCGGCACGCTCGGCGGAGCGATGGGCGGCAATACATTGGGACCACCCGGACGATAGCCGGTTGCCACACGCGCATAGACCATGGTATTCGCGTCCACGTGCCAGCGCGGCGCCACCGAATAGGTAAAGACGTTGCCTTTCGAAGGCGTGCCGAAGATTTGGCTGGGTACGAGCAGGCCCGTGATGCTTTCCGAGACACCCTGCTCATTGGTCGACCACCGGCCGCCGGCCTGGACGTCGAATCGCGAATTGAAGTGGTAGGTGAGGTTCGCGAACGCGGCCCACTCCTTATAAGTGGAATCCAGCCTGACGATCTCCATCGACGGAAGCCCTGAGGATGCGCCGCTGGGAAGCTGCACTGCGTTGAGATGTTGAGACAGTCGGCCGGTCTCGCGAGTGTAATAGCCGCCGACCTGCCACTCCAGCCGATCCGAACCCGGCGATGACAGACGAATCTCTTGCGTGAACTTCTTCAAGTCTGCGCTGTTGTCCTGGAAGCCGCCGAGAGGGCCGCCAAAGTTCGCATCGAGGAATTCGCCGAACGTGGTAGTGGGCGGAATGAGGACGGCGGACGTGGCATCGGTGACCGTATACGAGTTCAGGATTCCGTAACTCGTGGTCGACAAGACGCTGAGAGGTCCGGCATTCCAATCTATGGTCGCGTTGTAGTTCTCGTACTTGAAACTGCTTGGTTCGGAGATGAAGCGGTCCTGCGTCAGGTCGCCGTGCAGGGGCTGCAAGGTGACGGGGTTGACATCGACCGTGTTGGTTCCATTGTATTTTGATTGCTGCGACGTCGCGGTCAATCGGATGGATACATCATCCGTCGGCGCGGCCAGAAGGGAAGCCCGCCCGCCGTACTTGTGCCCATCGTTCACGCTGCTCTTGCCGCGCAAAGGATCATCGATGTAGCCGGGCACATCCTGGTCGAAGCCGCTGAGGCGGAAGGCCATCTTGTCGCCCAGCGGCAAGTTCACGACGGCGCGCAGGTCCCCGCCCTTACCGCCGTGAGCCACACTCTCGCCGGTCGCTTCGGCCGCACCTGAAAAGCTGCCGAGAACGGGCGCCGTGGTGACGAACTTCAGAAGACCGCCTTCGCTATTGGCGCCGTACAGGGTGCCCTGAGGTCCGCGCAACACCTCGATGCGTTGCAGGTCCCAGGTATCGAAGTCGCCGCTGATGATGGAACCGTTGAGCAAGGCGCTGCTCGACCCGAACGGCGATTCGTCCAGATAAACTGCCACCGTCGAGCCGACGCCGCCGGCGTTCTGGCCGCGCAAGGTCAGGCGGGTGAGACCGGGCTGGGAACTCACCAGCGATAGGCCCGGCACCATGGCGGCATAGCCGCTGAAATCTCTGTCCTGCAGCTTGTCGAGATAGCCACCGCCCAAGGCGGTCACGCTCATGGGCACATCCTTGAGGGGCTCTTCGCGCTTTTCCGCGGTGACGATGATCGTGGCCAGCGCATCGCTGTCCGCTGGCTGGGACGCATCAGCCGCCGCGCTCTCCTGCGATAGGAGGGGCCCGGCCACGCCTACCGCCGCGAGTATTGCCAGTTTGAGTGTGGTATTCATGATGTATCCCCTGGTTTTTTTTATCTGCTTCGGTCCATGTGCTGGTCCGGCGGCTTATGGTCGTAGCCCCAAGAGATCCGAGTGCGTCCCGACGGTCGCTACCGTCGTGACGAAACGACGGCGGCCCGGATGAAACCCCCGATCCAACGACATGATTCGATCCCCTGATGTCGCGTTTGGGCTAGTATGATCCTGGTTAGAGAATTGTCAACGCATCTTCTCTGATCAGGATTGACACTTTCCGTATCGAGAACCGGCTGAAAGGGGCTCTGCGTTCCGCGTAGGGGTCCTGCGATGGTTGACCTGACGCTTTCCGTCTGTATGCTTCCCGCCAACAAATGCACTTCATTTACTTTGATCATCCTGGTTGGAAATTTTTGACATGGACGTGAAAGCGCGCCACTCGACTCTGGGAAGCCTGCTGCGCTCGCTGCGTTCCCGAAATGGATGGACGCTCAAGGAAATGAGTCAGCGTACCGACATCCCCGTGTCGACCCTGTCCAAGGTCGAACACGATCGCCTGACACTCACCTACGACAAGCTCGTGCAATTGAGTCAACGGCTCAATATCCGGATTTCTGAATTGTTCGCCGATACCGCAGGAGCCGCCGAGCCGGCCGTGACCGCTCGCCGGAGCATCGGGCGGACCGAAGATGCCGTGCGCGTCAATACGAAGAACTACGACTATTATTACCTCTGCCCCGAGCTGCGCCGCAAACGCATGATCCCGATCATCACGCATATACGCGCGAAGAGCGCAGAGGAGTTTGGGGCCCTCGTACACCACTCCGGAGAGGAATACATCTATGTCCTCGAAGGCGGCATCAAGGTTCTCACCGAATTTTATGATCCGGTCGTGCTCAACGTGGGTGAGTCGATTTATATCGACAGCAACATGGGACATGCCTACGTCACAGCAGAAGGTTGTGAGGAAGCCATGGTGCTCGGCGTGTGCTCGAGCACGGATGAAAGTTTGATGGAATCGCTGCTGTCGTTGCACGGCGATACGGCCGTTTCCAACTCGCCAAGGTTCTCGGATCGGGCACGCCCCGCTGCCAAGCTGGTCAAAGGCCGCAAACGGTAAAACAGCGCGGCCTTGCTGCCTATTGAACTATGCGCACTCGCGATCGGTCGCCTAGCTCGTGGAAATCGCCGAGCGCCAGAATCGAGCCGGGCTGAAGTCCTGCCAGGATCGTCTGACCGTCAGCCGTTCGGGCGCCGAGCCGAACCGCGCGGCGTTCGACCACATCTCCGCTGATCACGAACACGATGCCTGCGTCGCCGCTGATTTGGACTGCTTCGGGAGGAACGAGGACCCCGGAGGCGCCGCCCGCACGCGGCTGGGGTGACTCGTCCAGAAACGACACCCGGGCGCCCATCTCAGGGACGATGCGCGCATCCTTTTGCTTGAATCCGATCCGGACTTTCACCGTCGCTTTGGAACGATCGGCGGTTGGGATGACCGCGATGACTTCGGCCGGAATCTGCCAATCCGGATAAGCATTCAGCGTAATCAGGGCGGGCTGTTTCGAATGAACTCGGTTGATGAAATTCTCGCCGACATCCACGTCCACCTCGAGCGAGTCCATGTCGACGATCTTTGCAATGCCGCCGCCGCCCAAGAACTGCGGCGAGACGATTTCCCCGGGCTGCGCGCTCTTGACGGTCACCACGCCGTCGAAAGGCGCTTTGATGACCGTGTCGTCCTCATAGCGCTGATTGATTTCCGAGGTCGCTTTGGCGACTGCCAAATTCTGTTCGGCGACCAATGCCGCGGATTGCGCCGTGTCGTAGCTTATTTTGGATGCATCGAAGGCTTCGGGACTGATCAGGCTCTCGGCCAATTGCGCCCGGCTGCGCAAAAAGCTCGGGCGGGCGTCATCGGCGGCCAGTTTTGCCGCCGTCAGTTCCGCCTCGAGCTGCTTGACCTGCGCTCTCGATTGCGCGAGGGCAGCCCGAGCATTGGAGTCGTCGAGCCTGGCCATGAGTTCGCCCTGTTTGACCGCCTGGCCCTCCTGAACCAGGACCTCGCTGACCTTATAGATGCTCTTGGCCGACACGGTCGCCTCGCGCAGCGCCACGACGTAGCCGGAAGCATCCAACAGCGAGCCGCCGCCGGCCGATCCGCTGCTCGCCGCGGCCGCTTTCGCAACCGCGGTATGAACCGGAACGCCATGATGCGCGATTGCAAATATCCCAAGGCCGCCAGCGGCCAGCGCGGCCGCACCGGAACCCATCAGCCACCACAGCCTGCCGCCGCGATGATTCGGGGTTTGCGTCCGATCGATCCGCATCTGGTCGAGAAGCGCTGATTTGTGATCCATGAGAGCAAGCCTTCCTTAGTTCGTGGCGCGTTGGGGACGTCCGTCCGACGAGAGCGCTTGCAGCGTGCCCTGATCGTTGCGGTTCCACCAACCGCCCCCAAGCGCCTGAAACAACGACACGGTATCGGTGTAGCGGCTCGCCACGGCTCGAACGTAGGCGATTCGCGCTTGCTGGTAGGTCTGCTGAGCCGTCAGCAGGAAAACATAGTTGACCGCGCCGTCGTCATACTGTTTCTGAATCAAGTCGAGGCCAACCTTGGCCGCGTTGACGGCGTCGTATTCGGCCTTGAGCGCCTGCGCGTCATTGTCGAGCGCCGTCAGCGCGTCGGCGACATTCTGGAACGCCTGCAGCACGGTGAGGCGATACTGCGCGCCCGCCTGATCCAAGGCATCGATCGCAGAGCGGCGCTTCGCCCGCAGCGCGCCTCCCTGGAAGAGCGGCTGGGTTATTGCCGCCGCGGCATTCCAAGTGCCGGAGCCGGACTTGAGCAAGCCGGCGAAGTTCGAGGACTCACCGCCGTACCCACCGGTCAAGGTCAACTGCGGCAGCATATTCGCAGTCGCGACACCAATCGCGGCGCTCGCCTGATGCATCATCATCTCCTGGGCCTTGATATCCGGGCGTTGCGCCACCAGCGACGAGGGCAGACTGACGGGCAGATCCCGGGGCAGCTGGAGATCCGACAGTTCGAGTTCGACGCGGGCTGCATCGTGGGGAAAGTGACCGGTCAGCACCGCCAGTTGGTGTTCCGCGATCGCCAGTTGCTGTTGCAGCGCCGGAAGCGTTGCGCGCACCGCGGCGAGATTCGACTGCTGTTGCAGCACGTCGGCATGGGTCCGGCTGCCCAATTCGCATTGCCGTTCGATGATACCGAGCTGCTTATCTTCGAGCGCAATGATCTCCCGGGTAGCGGCGATCTGGCCGCGCACCGACGCCAATTGGATCGCCGTCGACGCGACGTTGGACGTCAAGGTGAGATAGCTTGCCTCGAGCTTGAAATTTTGAGCCATGGCCTGTGCTTGCAGCCCTTCGACCGCGCGCCGCTCACCGCCGAAGACATCTAATGCATAGGAAACGTTCACCTTGGCTTGATAAATGTTGGCAATGAATCCCGGAAAGCCCGGGCCGATCGACGCACCGCTCACCTGTTCACGAGTGCCGTTTCCCGCGCCCTGGATCTGCGGAAAAAAGACTCCCTTCTCGGCTCCGACATTCTCTCTGGCCGCGCGCAGGGCGGCCTGCTGGGAGGCAATATCCGGATAGTTCGCCATCGCTTCGTCGATCAGCGCATCGAGTCGGGTCGAACCGAACAGCATCCACCACTGGCCCGGCAGATCCTGACCGAACGCAAACCGCTGGGCCTCGCCGCCCGCAGCGCCCGTAGCCTGCGTCTGGATCGGCAGGACCTCGCCGGTATAGGCATCGGTCGCAGGCGCGGGCGGCCGCTTGAAGTTGGGCCCGACGGCGCAACCTGGCAACATCAACGCCATCACCATCGCCAGACCGGTGATCACCCCGGCGATTGCCCGTCCGTTCACGGCGCCCTTGAACCCTTGCACCGCTACACCGCGCGCAATGCCGTGGCGACCGGAAGGCGGGCGGCTCGAATGGCCGGGAACAGCCCGCCGATGACGCCGATGAAGCAAGCCCAGACGATGCCGAGCGCTATGAGACCGGGCGTGACCGCAAGATCAAATGCGAGTTGCCCTCCCGTACCACTGCCGAGCGTATCAACCGAATGACCATTGAACAGCAACCACGCGATCGACGCCCCGCACGCGCCGCCGGCCAGCGCCAGAAGCAGCGCTTCAACGAAGACCGAGACGATGACCGAGACCGGACCGAAGCCGATCGCCCGCAGCGTGGCGATTTCCCGTGAGCGTGCACTGACGGCTGAGTACATGGTATTCAGCGCGGCGAAGATTGCTCCCACCGCCATGATTCCACCGACGACATAGGCGACGATCGACAGAATGCTGCTGATTTGATCGGACTCTTGCGTTCCGAAATCCTTTTCCGTCGCCACATCAACCTGCAACTGCGGATTGGTCGTGATCGAATCCTTGAACGCGTTAAACCCCGCATGGGGGTCGACCACCACCAGCACGCTCTGCGACACGTTGCCGCGTTGGTAGGCGGAATTCAGCGTTTGCGAGTCCGCCATGAGCTCGGACTCGTGTGAGCTGCCTCCAGTCTGAAATATCCCGACCACGGTCCACGCGGTGCCGCGCAATTTGACCTGGGAGCCGATGTTGACCCCCCTATACAGTCGTTGCGCGGACTTTCCGACGATCAATTCAGCCACGCCGGGCCGGAAGACGCGGCCGCTCACCATCTTTAATTCCGGACGAACAGCGAATCCTTGCTGCGTAATGCCGCGCAACGGCGCACCCGCCTCGCTGCCATCTCTCCTGAACAAATTGACGATCATGAGGGTCTCCGGTGAAGCAAGCGCCAGCCCCTCGAGGCTCTTTTGGATCCCCGCCGATTCCGCGATCGCCACTGTCTCTTCACTCGTCAGGACGCTGAAAAGTTCGACATTGGCGCCCGTACTCACGACTATCGCGCGATTGTCGGGTCCGGTGTTCTCGAGCGTCTTGACGAGCCCGGTCGACATGGCGAGAACCGAAATCAGTACCGCCACGACACCGGCGATACCAATGATGACGACCGATGAGGGCCCGATCCGTTGCGGCAGACTACGGATGTTCATCACAGAGACGGCGGCAATCTCGGTCAGGGTACTCATGGCCGGCTCCTCATCGGCCCGCGAGCGCATCGACGATGTTGAGCCGCTGGGCGCGCACCGCCGGCGGCAGGCCACTGAGCAGGGCCAGCGCCACGGCGATCGCGAGTCCGCCGATCATCACGACCGGTGGCAGTGCTCCCGTGCCAAGAGCGACACCGACGGCTTTTACTGCAACGGCGGAAAGAAGCAAGCCGACGATGGCCGCCATGAGGCAGAGCAGCAGAGACTCGGCGAGGACCAGCGCGCAAACCGCTCCGCCGGTGAACCCGAGCGTCTTCAGCACCGCAAGCTCCGGAATCCTCTCGCTCACGGATTGCATCATGGTGTTCGCGGTCAGGAACAGCAGTGTGAACATCACGGCTCCTACGATCGAGTTCGCAATGAAGTCGATGTCGGCGAGCTGTTTGAACTGCGATTGAATCGCCGCGTTTTCCGTTTGCGTGCGCGTTTCGTCCGATGAATTCTCGAACAGTTTGTCGATTTCCGATGAAATTGCCGTGGCGCGGCTCGGATCGTCGATCCGAATGATGAACTGGTGCACGTGGTGGCGATCCGAACGGCGCGCTTCGTCCCAGTAGTCATAATTGAACCAGAACCCGCTTCCGAGCGAGGTCTGAGCATATTTCGGGGCGGCATCAAAGATGCCGACGACGTCGAAGGTCCAGGTGTTACGCCCCTCCAAGTTGGTCCAGAGCGTCGTGCCCACCGGAATCTTGTCGCCCACCTTCCATCCGTACTTCTTCGCCAAGGGCCGGCCGACGAGCACACCCGCGCGTGTCGACCTCATGGTGTCGATCTGTGCCTGGCTTATATTGAGTTCCGGATAGACTGCGGCAAGTTTATCCACATTGGTTGCAAAAGCCGGAAGGGCATTCTTGGCATCCCGAAAATACCCGCCGAAGAAACTAATGTGGCTAATCGAGCGGACGCCATCGATCGTCGCGATCCGGTCCAGCAAACTGATCGGCATGGTGTTGAGAACGCCCACACGGCTCGTTGTCCACAGCCGGCCATTAGTGCTGTCGCCGAGTCCGCTCTTGATGTCTTGATTGATGCCTTGTAAGAGACCGAACAGCAGAAAGGCCACGATGATCGACAACATCGTCAGGATGGTTCGAGCTTTCTTGCCCAACAATCCCGCCCGGATGAGCATGAGATATTTCACGCGACGCTCCGTAGCGGCTCGTCGACGAGGCGCCCTTTGTCGAGGTGCAGCGTGCGCGACGCGTGATCGGCGGCTCGCGGATCGTGCGTCACCATGATGATGGTCTTGCTCCGATCGCGATTGAGCATTTGCAGCAGCCTCAGGATCTCTTCGGCATTGTCACGGTCGAGATCCCCTGTCGGCTCATCGCAGACCAAAAGCGTCGGGTCCGACACGAGCGCGCGTGCGATGGATACACGTTGCAGCTGCCCCCCGGAGAGTTCGTTCGGCTTGTGAGTTGCACGATCGCCCAGCCCGACCAGCTCGAGCGCCATCCGGGCATTTTCCTTGCGCTGCGCGGAGGAGAGGTTGGTCAGCAGCAGCGGTACTTCGACATTCTGCTGCGCCGTCAGCACCGGCAAGAGATTGTAGAACTGAAAAACGAAACCGATATGCCGGGCACGCCACTTGGCGAGTTGGCTGCCGGACAGCCGGTCGATGCGCTCGCCGGCGACGTTGATCTCACCTTCAGTCGGCTGATCAAGCCCTGCGATGAGGTTGAGAAGCGTCGTCTTGCCTGAGCCGGAGGGGCCCATCAGAGACAGGAACTCGCCGCCGGCGACTTCGAGCGCGAGCTTATGCAGCACTTCGAT
>DASYFQ010000050.1:0-1932 GCA_036498345.1 Steroidobacteraceae bacterium | reverse complement strand
TTGATCGAGTTCGCCGTCTTCACTCTTGCAGCACGGGTCCAGAGGCTCGTAGCGCTGCACGGGGCCTGCGTCGGTCGTGCCGGCCGTGGAGTCCTGCTGCTGGGCCCGAGCGGTGCCGGCAAGTCGACGGTGACGCTGCAGTGCCTGCATGAAGGCCTGGGGATTCTTTCCGAAGACAGCGTATTCGTGACACCCGACACGCTTCTCGCTACCGGAGTCAGCAACTTTCTGCACGTACGTGCCGACTCGCTCCGCTGGGTTGCGCAGCGTCACGTCGCGAAAATCCGCAAATCGCCAGTCATTCGGCGCCGGAGTGGCGTGCGGAAGTATGAGATCGACCTGCGACGCGGCGCCTACCCGCTGGTGGAGCGCCCATTGACGATAGGCGCCGTCGTATTCTTGTCCGCACAGCCTGCGGTGGCGCAGACTTTGCTCAAGCGGTTGCGCCCGAAGCAGGCGCTGCCGATGTTGGTCCGGGAACAGGGTTATGCGGCAAACCAGCCTCCATGGGCCTTGTTCACCCGCACCGTGACCCGGGTGCCGTTTTTTGAGCTGCGTCGCGGCCGACACCCGAGTGAATCCGTTGCCGCGCTGCGCGGGCTCATTGACTCGCCATTGCGAGCAATTCGTTGAGCGCCGCAGGCCTGACCGGCGAGATGTAACGTTCGCAGATACTCGCGGCGCGACCGGCGGCGGCGAAATCTGTGAATTGGTCGGCAAGGCTCATGCGATTGAGCAGATCCTCCGGCGAATTAACCGTCTCGCGCCAGTCGGCCAGCTCAGAGAGGCAGTCGAACGACAGCTCCCCGGGTCGCGCGAGGTAGTATGGTTTGATGCCGGCCTGCACCGCGTGCATTGCCGCAGACGAACCACGGTAGAGGCAGTAGCGTGCCCGCGTGAATTCCTGCTCCAGCGGCTTGTCTAGCGAAAGCGCTACATTCCCCGGCAACTTTTGCAATACCGGGAGACGGCGCAGCAGCGACCGTGTATCGACCATTGGATGGGGACGCAACGCGAAGCTGATATCCGGGCGGCGACGGGCGCAGTCCAGAGCGAAACCGAATAGTGTGGCGCATTCGGGATGGCTGGCGTCCGGGAGGACGAGACAGCGGCGGGGGCGATCCTGTGGTTGGGGTAGCACCGGGAGCGCGGCGCGCCGATGGGACCCGTACTCGATGAATCGCACGGATTGCAATCCAGCGCTGGCCGCGAGCGCCGCGTGCGGTATTTCTCCGAGAGTCAGGATGACGTCCGGATCGCAATCGAGTCCAGGGGCAGCAACCGCGCGCCGAATCGCGTGAGCGCGTTCGAGCACCATGGCGTGTTGATAGCCCACACACAGCGGCCGCCGTCTCGCCGTCCGCGCGGCATGCCAGATCAATCTCTCACTGGCGGCACCTTCGTACGTGGTGATGACGATCTTCGGATTGACGGCTTGGCATATGTCTGCGAGGGCGGCGTGCATTCGGAGGTTGACAACCGTGGATGCCGACAGCACTTGGCGGCTTGCGAGCATGGCAAGCGCGTCGTCGGCGGAGTTGCGTGCGCCGGCTGCCTCTCGACGCAGGGCTCTCCAGGCAGACGTGCATTGCCGCCAGATGTGTACTTCCGTCGATGGGGAAGCTGTCGTGGGCAGTATGATGCGGGGGGAGCGAGAAGGCTGCGTGGCCCGGCCGCTTCGAGCGGCCGGCAAATGACTGATCAACACCAACAGGGAGGTGGCTCCGTGATCCCTCAGATGACTCTGCAGGGCGCCGAAATAGAAATCGCCGCCTTGGTTCAGCTGATCCGGCTTGAGCAGGTGGGAAACGATCACCACATCGATTGGGCCCAGGTGAAGCGCGGCCGCGCGCGGCGCAGCCAGCGAGCGCGTCAGGCCGCGCGCCGCGCGAATCACAGCCCTTGGGAGGCAGGAAAATCTGCCATCCGAAC
>DASYFQ010000049.1:0-3444 GCA_036498345.1 Steroidobacteraceae bacterium | reverse complement strand
GCGGACGTTTGCGAGGTTGGCAATCATGCGGAATGTGAAGATACTCGGACTTCTCGGCACCGGCGTCATCGGCGGCGGGTGGGCGGCACGGGCGCTGCATTTTGGAATCGACGTCATCGCGGCGGACGTCAAGCCCGAAATGGAAGAATGGATACGCGGCGCGGTAGCCAACGCCGAGCCCGCCTTGGCGCGGCTGACCTTCGCGCCTTTGCCGCCCAAGGGCAAACTGTCATTCACCACGGATCTCAAGGTGATGGCGCAGCAGGCGGACTTCATCCAAGAGAACATTCCGGAACAATTGCCGTTGAAGCAGCGCATGCTTGCCGAAGTCAGCAGGCACGCCGGGGCGGACGTCATCATCGCGTCGAGCACTTCCGGCCTCACGCCGACCGACTTGCAGCGGGACATGATTGCGCCCGAGCGTTTCTGCGTGGCACATCCGTTCAACCCGGTCTATCTCTTGCCTTTGGTCGAGCTGGTCGGCGGGCAAAGGACCGCGCAGGGGACCATCGATGCCGCCGCCAAATTCTTCACCTACATCGGGATGCACCCGCTGCACGTGCGGCGCGAGGTGCCGGGCCATTTGACCGATCGCCTGCAGGAAGCGTTGTGGCGCGAAATACTGCACTTGGTCAATGACGGAGTGGCCACCACCGGCGAGATCGACGAATCCATCATCTACGGACCGGGCCTGCGCTGGGCAGCGATGGGCACGAATCTGATCTACCATCTCGCGGGCGGCGAGAGCGGCATGCGGCATATGCTGGCGCAATTCGGTCCCTGCCTGAAGTGGCCCTGGACCAAGCTGGAAGCACCTGAACTCACCGAGACCTTGATCGATCGGATGGTGGTGGGCACTCAGGCGCAGGCCGCGGGCCGCTCCATCAGAGAACTCGAGCGCCTGCGCGACGACTACCTGGTCGCGATTCAGCAGGTGCTCCGGCAATACAATATCGGCGCCGGCGCCACCTTGCGCTCGCTCGAGGAACGGCTGTATCAAGATGCCGCAACCGCCCACCCCGCGCGGGCGATCGAGCCGGGCAAGCCTCTGCGGATGCTGGATACCGTGGTGCGGCCGGAATGGGTGGACTATAACCGCCATATGTCGGACTTCCGTTACAGCCAGGTATTCGGTGACGCGATGGATGCGCTGTTTCGCCAGGCGGGAGTGGATGAGACCTACCGCGACACCGGCCGCATGTACTACTCGGTCGAGAATCACGTCAAACACCTCGGTGAGGCCAAGGCGGGCGAGCCGCTGTACGTCACCACGCAACTGCTCGGGGTCGATGACAAGCGCCTGCATGTGTTTCATCGGATGCACCGCGGCCGCGACGACAAGCTGATCGCCACGGCTGAACAAATGTATCTGCACGTCGACACTGCCGCCGCCAAAGCATCGCCCGCCGACGCCAAGATCCGCGCTGCGCTCGAGTCGATTCGCGGCGGACACGCGGGATGGCCGAAGCCGCCGGAAGCGGGGCGTCCCGTCGGGCGCGCGCAGGGCTAGCCTCCGCTCATGCCGAAAATCGTAGATCACGCCCGGCGCCGCGACGAGATCGCCCACGTCGCCTGCCAAGTGGTCGCACACTACGGCTTCGAGCAGGCCACCGTGGCGCGCATCGCCCGCGGGGCAGGCTATACGACCGGCATGGTGGCTCATTATTTCGAGTCCAAGCAGGACATCATCCTGGCCGCCTTGCGCCTGATGTTGTTGCGCATCGAAGAAAGGCTCACGCGCGAGCGCCAAAGCGATGAAGCGACTCTTTTGGATGTGCTGTCTGAGGCGCTGCCCGTCGATGCGCAACGGTTCACCGAGTGCGCCTTCTGGATGGCCTTCTGGGGGCAGGTGTCCGCGGACAAGAAACTCAAGCGGCTGAACGTGTGGGTGCACCGTGAGTACATGCGTTTGTATGCCCGTTGCTTTGCCGAGCACTGGCAGGAATGGCCGGCATGGCCGCAGCCGGTGCGCGATCAGGTGCTGCGTTCGGTGGTGACGTTCATCAACGGACTCACCGCGAGCGCCGTCACGAGTCCGAGCGATTGGCCGGCCGCCATGCAAATCGAACTATTGGAATTGCAGTTGGACCTACTTCGTCAATGGGGAAGGCGGGACGCGCGCGGCGTCCGGCTGAAATGAGGGGATAAGCCATGGATTTTTCGCTCACCGATGAACAGCAGATGATCGTCAAAACGACTCGCGATTTCGTGATCAATGAGCTGTACCCTCACGAGAAGGAAGTCGAAGAGACGGGCGTGCTGCGCGAGGATCTGCATCGTGAGCTGAAGGCGAAAGCCATCGACGCCGGTTTGTATGCCGCCAACATGCCGGTCGAAGTGGGTGGGGCGGGTTTGGATACCGTCACGTGGGTTCTGTACGAGAAAGAGCTGGGACGCACCGGCTATGCGTTGCATTACTCCTGCGTCGGCCGACCGTCGAATATTCTGCTTGCCTGCGAGGGTGAACAAAGAGAACGGTACTTGCTGCCGACCGTGCGCGGCGACCGAGTCGAATGTCTGGCCATGACGGAGCCGGGCGCCGGCTCGGATCTGCGCGGAATGAAGACCACCGCGGTCGCGGCGGGCGGCGATTTCGTGATCAACGGCACGAAACATTTCATCAGCCACGCCGACCATTCCGATTATGTCATCCTTTTCGCGGCCACCGGCGAAGAGACGACCGCACATGGTGTGCGCAAGAAAATGACTGCGTTTCTGATCGACATGGGTCATCCGGGTTTCGAGGTTCGACCCGGGTATGAAAATGTGTCCCACCGCGGTTATACGAACAGCATTCTTCAATTTAACGATTGCCGGGTGCCGAAGACGGCCATCTTGGGCGAACTGCACCGCGGCTTTGATGTGGCCAACACCTGGTTGGGCGCCACTCGCTTGCAGGTGGCCGCCACTTGCCTGGGGCGCGCCGAGCGCGCTCTGGAACTCTCCACGCAATGGGCGGTCGACCGCGTGCAATTCGGTCAGCAAATCGGCAAATTTCAAGGCGTGAGTTTCAAGTTGGCCGACATGGCCGTGGAACTGAGAGCGGCGGAACTCTTGACTCTCCAAGCGGCCTGGAAGCGCGATCGAAAGATCGATGTGGACATGGATATGGCCATCGCCAAAGTGAAAGCCACGGAAATGCTGGCGATGGTGGCCGACGAGGCGCTGCAAATACACGGCGGCATGGGGCTCATGAGCGACCTGCCGCTGGAGCGTATTTGGCGCGATGCGCGCATCGAGCGCATTTGGGACGGTACCAGCGAAGTACAACGCCATATTATTTCCCGCGGCCTGTTGAGGCCCTTGGGCGGTTAGCGCGGCGTGCACCGGCTTGGCGCACGGCAGGCTTGGCGCACGGCAATTTAACATCTGTCTTCCTCTGTGGGCATATGCCCTCACCATGGCGCGCGCGCCTCCTACAGACCGCAGCGAGCCTACCGCTTG
>DASYFQ010000048.1:0-8942 GCA_036498345.1 Steroidobacteraceae bacterium | reverse complement strand
TCAGCGTCATGGCCTTCAGTCAGGAGAAACTGGACGCGCAGGGCCTGAAGAACATTGACGACCTGTCGCGCCTCTCGCCTGGCGTCAACTTCCAGCGCAACGGCATGAGCTCGGCGGGCAACTACAACGACGAAGGTTCCGACATCAACATTCGCGGCGTCGATTCGACGGCCGGCACGTCGACCACCGGCATCTATATCGACGACTCGCCGATTCAAACCCGCCATATCGGCTTTGGCTCCATCAACGCCTTTCCGGCGCTTTTCGACCTCGACCGCGTCGAAGTGCTGCGCGGCCCGCAGGGCACGTTGTTCGGCGCCGGCGCCGAGGGCGGCGTGGTGCGCTTCATATCGCCCGACCCCAACCTCAACAAATCGAGCGGCTATGCACGCGCGGATGTGGCCACCACCGATGGCGGTTCCCCCAGCTACGAGGGCGGCGCCGCATTCGGCGCACCCATCATCGACGACGTGCTCGCGTTTCGCGCCAGCGTCTCGTTCCGTCGCGACGGCGGCTGGGTCGATCGGGTCGGCTACACCCTGTCCCCGAACAGCGCGGCCGCGCTGCCCACCCCCGTCTATGACGGCAACACGACTCACTCGAACGCGAACTTCTCGGAGACCACGACCGCGCGGCTCGCCGTTAAGTGGAAAGTCAGCGATACACTCGAAATCACGCCATCGATCTACTACCAGCGTCTGCAGATCAACGACACGTCGGCCTACTGGATCGCACTCTCGAATCCGGCCTCGAACGTGTACCGCAACGGCAACTTCGGCACCAATCCCAGCAGCGACCCGTTCAGCTTGAGCGCGATCAAGATCAAGTGGGACGTGGGGTTCGCATCGCTGTTCTCGAACACATCCTTCTACGATCGCAATCAGAAGGCCACGTCCGATTACACGCAATACCTGCGGGCAACCTGGAACTCCTTCGGCGAATTGGCCAACGTCTTTCCGTCGGCGGGCGACAACGGCTATGCGCGGTTTCGAGACGATCAACGTAATTTCTATCAGGAGTTCCGGCTGGCGTCGAGCGACACCAACGCGCGGATCGTCTGGAACGCCGGGCTGTTTTACTCGCACTTGAACGAGAACGTGCCCGAGAGCATCACCGATCAGACGCTGAATTCCGAAGTGATCGCGTTTACCGGCACCCCCAACCCCCCTGTACCGGTCTGTTCGTCGACCCAGCCTTGCCCCAACGGGCTGATTTTCAGCGGCCCGATCGACCGCGTCGTCGATAAGCAGATCGCGGTGTTCGGCGAAGTCGCCTTCAAATTGACCGACACGTTGAAGGCGACGGCGGGCCTGCGCGTCTCCCGGGTCGACTACACCGGATCGGTGAATGAGACCGGACCGTTCCTGGGAACCACCATCGTCACCCAGTCGAGCGCCACCGAAAAGCCCGTCACGCCCAAGGCGGTGCTGTCGTGGCAGCCCGATCGCGACGACTTGCTGTATGTCAGCGCCTCCAAGGGCTTCCGGCCGGGCGGCCCCAATGTCGGCGTCGGCGACATCTGCTCCTCCAATCTCAACTCGCTCGGGCTATCTCAAGTGCCGGCGCAATATGCCTCCGACAGCCTGTGGAGCTACGAGATCGGCAGCAAGAACACCTTCCTCGACCATAGACTGCAGATCAACGCCAGCGTGTTCTACATCGATTGGCGCAATATCCAGCAGAACGTGTATCTGCCGGTGTGCGGCGAGCAGTTCACGGCCAATCTGGGCAAGGCCAAGAGCGAAGGCGGCGATATCGAGGTGCTCTACAAGCCGATTGACGCGCTGACCTTCGATCTGACAGCAGCTTACACCGACGCCCGGTTGACCAAGTCCTCCTGTGCCGGCGCCTTGACTTACGACGCCGCCAGCGCGAGCTGCACCGCCGCCGCTCCGCCCGCTGTCGCCAGCCCGATTTCCACGAAAGGCGACGCGCTGCTCGGCGCCCCGTGGTCCTTCACCGCTTCGACGGAATATCATTTCCCCGAATGGGCCGGCCGCACGCCCTACGCACGTCTCGACTTCCAGCACTCGACCGCGCAAAGGTCGCACCTGCCTCAGCAGGACAGCAATAACGGCATCTTTGACACCACCCTTCCGGGATTGCCGACAGTCAATAACCTCTCCGCTCGGGCGGGACTGCGGTTCAGCGGCGTCGACATATCGGCATACGCCGAGAACCTGACCAACGCGCATCCGCTGATGTTCGAATCTCGCGACATCGCGCCGTATGCGCTTGGGCCAGGCAACAATGGTGGAACGGGTCCGACGACCGATACGCTGTACTTCGGCCGCGGCGTGCGGCCGCGAACCATCGGAATCACCGCAACGTATCGCTACTGATGGGCGCCGCATGCTGATTGCTGCTTAGCGCACTCGCCGCTTGGCATCACCTTCCGCGGGCGGATCTCAACACGATGAGGTCCGCCTGCGGCAGGTACCGCGGCGGGCATCCCGGCCGGCATACCGGCGGGCATCGCGATCCGGCAAGCGAACGCGCTCAGCCGTGAATCACTTCCCAGCCTTCTCCTGCCAAACCGACATCATGTTCGGCGACCCCTGGGCCCGCACGCCATTGTCGGTCAAGACCTCATCCGTGGCCGCAAGCATGGCCGCGCGCGAGAACACCAGCGCCTCATTGCCCTTTTGATCGAATTCAATGGTGACGTAGGGATCCTTGAGATCTCGCAGGAGAGCCACGAGATGCTTGAGACTGTGCACGTGCGTGCCGTTCACGGAATACACCACCGAGCCCGCGGGGTTCGAGTAGCCGTTGGCGAGCTTGTGCGGAAAGAACGGCGAAGAGATGACTACGAGCTCTTCGGTCTCGGCATCCGGGGTATCGAGCGCCCGCGTGATCAGCGGGCTTTTCACGGCGCCCAAGATTCGTAGCAAGCCGGCGTTGTTCTCGAAGCTCGATACCAGCTGCCAGGTCGCCGTTGAGAACACCAACGGACCGTAAATGAAATAAGACGGGTACCCGCCGGCCAAGTCGGTGACCAGAGTGGGATGCTGCGCCGACACGGGTAATTGAATCTGCATGGGCTTACCGGCTCTGACGATGGTCACCGGCAACTTGCCGTCGTTGGCCGAGCGCTGAATCAAATAGGCGAAGCTGACGCGCAAGTCCTTGTCCAGCTTGACCATCCCCTGATTGTCGATCGGGGTATCGCCGATGCGGGTCAACACATCCCATTCCTTGAGCGGGTACGAGGCATCGGTCTTGTCGGGACGGTGAACGACCATTCCTTCGACGCGCTTATCCAGCTTGAGGTACTCGCGCAACGCGGGGTTCTCCAGCGTCTGCAACTCGTCATACATGGCGGGCTTGCCGTCGTAATGGCCGTCGGCAATGTCCTTCAGGAACAATTCGACTTCTTCGTTGGGGATGATGTAGCCGATGTTCTGCGTGTCGCCCCCCGCCTTGCTGAAGGCGAGCCCGATCATTTTGTCGCCCGCGATGGCGGGGCCGCCGCTGTTGCCGGGATTGATTGCGGCGTCGACTTGGATACGCAGGCCGGACACCGGATAGTTGTAGGCCACGAACTCGATGCGCGACACGATTCCCTTGGTGATGGACAGCGACGCGCCGCCGGCCGGGAATCCATAGGCCAACACCGCGTCCTTGATCTGCGGCAGCTTGCTCGCCCGCGCCACCGGCGGATGCGTGTCGAAAAACGATGCATCGTCGAGTTGCAATACCGCGAGATCGATGCCGGGGGCGACCGCCAGCACCGTGGCCGGCACCTTGTCGCCCGCCGCATTCGCCTGAATCTGAACCTGGGTAGCGTAGAGAACCACGTGCGCATTGGTCAGGATGCGCTTGCCTTCGATCACCACGCCCGAGGCCGTCACCTCGCTCGGTGCCTGCTTGGTCCAGGGCTTGAAGGGATCCGGGTAGCGCATGGTCGCGAAGACCTTCACCACCGAATGCTCGATCGCCGGCGCCTGATCCGGTTCGGCCGCACGCGCCGCGGCGCGGGGCATGGCCATGTGGAAACTGCAAAGCAAACAGAGGGTGGTCGATCCAATTCGCTTGAGAGAGTTCATTTGCGCCGTTAGTTTCCTATTTCCCATCGACTGAGAAGGCCAGCAACGTGTTGCCCGAATTGACGTAGACCATGCCGTTCACGATGGTCGCGCCGCCATGATCCAAGGGACCGCCGCTCGCCTTGATACCATTCTTGGTTTGAAAGTCCTTTGCCGTGTCGAAGTCCCACAGAATCTTGCCGTCGATGGTCGAGTACGCGCGCAAATGCCCGTCCATCGATCCCGAAAATGCGCTGCCCGGCATGACGGTGACCGCCTGGGCTTGCGCATGCGCGCAATTGCGTTCGCCCCAGCTGCAGGCCGGCTGCGGCGCGGCGGTGTGCCAGCGCGCAGCGCCGGTGGTCATGTCCAGGGCCGTCAGACTTCCGGCGGCATTCGCAGGCTGCGCGAGCAGACCCGAGAGGGCGACGTAGAGATTGCGGTGATCCGCGGCGCTGCCCCAGGCAACACCGCCCGCGCTCCCCGCGACCCCGGGAGGCCCCACCACGCTGGTCGCGCCGCCGCCTGCAACGTTAGCGGCAACGGCACTGCCGTCACCGATTTTCGTCTGCCACAGGATGTTGCCGCCATGATCGGGGTCCAGACTGTAGACGACGCCTGACTTCTGTCCCACCAATAGGATTTGATTGCCGGTCGCCAAAGTGCGTAACACAGGGGAGTTCCAAAATCCGGATCCGGCGGTGCCGCCATCGGGGCGAACCAATTGCTTGACCCAGCGCAGCTTGCCGTCCGCCAAATCGAAGGCGACGATGGCATCGGTCAGGGATTGCTCCACGCCCGTTGCGGAGCCACCGGTGGCGACATACAGCACCTGGCGTTTGTCGTCGACCGTGGGAGACGAGGCGATCGCCGCGCCCGACGGCCCGAATTCCTGGACGCCCGCACTGTTCTTGCGGGTGGGCTGCGGCTCCTGGAGGACGGTAAAGCTCTTCCACAGGATTCGGCCGCTGGCGATGTCGAGTGCCGCCACGCTGCCGCGAAAGGTGCAGCAGCTGTAACTCGGATTGGCGGCGGCAGCGTCTTCGGTCGAGGACACCGCCACGTACAGACGGTCGTTGTACAGCGTCGGCGCGCCCACGATGCGAGCCAGGGGGTGGGTATCCGCCTGGGTCTTCCACAACAGCGTTCCCCTCTGCGCGTCCAGCGCATACACCGCGCCGGTATCGTCTCCGAAGAACGCGGCGCTCGGCGCCTTGATGACGTCAAGGTGCGCCAAGGTGCGTTTCAATCTCCTCGGCAGGGCGGCCACTCGCGTGTGCGCGAACTCACCGATGGTGATCGCGGTGCGGCTGCCCGCGGCGGCGTCATAGGTCCAATAGGTGCAGCCCGTCTTGGCATCCAGCGAGTAGATGCGGCCCGTGGAACTGGTGACGAATAGCCGTTCATCCACGATGGTGGGCTGGCCGAATTCCGTGCCGCCCTGATAGCCGTAGGCCCATTTCAGCGCGAGTTTCGCGACGTCGCTGGCGCGAATCGCGGGCTCGGGTTGGTAGCGCGTATTGTCGAGACCCCGGCCCCAGCCATTCCATTGCGCGTTACTGAGGGCGACGGGTCCCGCCGCGCTTGGACAGGGGTTGTCCGCTGAGGCGACATTCGCAGCGACGCCAAGCAGAAGCGCCGTCAGGGCGCTCAACATAGCGTGGGCTCGTGCCGCCATCGATCAGCGCTTTTCGATCGGCTGGTAGTCTCGCTGAGTAGGCCCGGTGTAGAGCTGGCGCGGCCGGCCGATCCTCATGTGGGGATCGGAGACCATCTCCTGCCACTGCGCCACCCACCCGGCGGTACGTGCAATGGCGAACATCACGGTGAACATGGAGCGCGGAATTCCCAGCGCGCTGTAAATGATGCCCGAGTAGAAGTCCACGTTCGGATACAGTTTACGCGACACAAAGTACTCATCCTTGAGCGCGATTTCCTCCAGTTTCAGCGCCAGCTCGAACAGCGGATTATTGGTCTTGCCGAGCTTCTCCAACACGCGGTAGCACATGCCGCGAATGATCTTGGCGCGCGGGTCGAAATTTTTGTAGACGCGATGGCCGAATCCCATCAAGCGCACGTTATCGCTCTTGTCCTTGACGCGCTCCAGGAACTTATCGATGTTGGCGACCGAACCGATCCCGTCCAGCATATCGAGCACGGCTTCATTGGCGCCGCCGTGCGCGGGACCCCACAGAGCGGATACGCCGGCGGATATGGCCGCGTAGGGGTTCGCACCGGTGCTGCCGGCCAAGCGTACCGTCGACGTGCTGGCGTTTTGCTCGTGATCCGCGTGCAGAATGAACAAGAGGTCGAGCGCTTCGGCGGCGACCGGGTCGATCGCATACGGCTCGCACGGAACCGCGAAGAACATATTGAGCATGTTCGCGCAGTAACGCAGATCGTTGCGCGGATAGACGAACGGCTGGCCGAGCGTGTGCTTGTACGCCGCGGCGGCGATGGTCGGCAGCTTCGCGATGATTCGATGCGCGAAGATCTCCCGATGCCGCGGGTCGCCGATGTCGGTGCTGTCGTGATAGAACGCGGCCATCGAAGCGACCACGGCCGACACCATGGCCATGGGATGGGCATTGTGGTGGAAGCCCTGGAAAAACCGCAACAATTGCTCGTTGACCATGGTGTGCCGCATGATCGAATTCTGGAACGCGCAGAGCTGCGCTTTACTGGGCAGGGTGCCGTAGATCAGTAGATTCGCCACTTCGAGAAAGCTCGACTTCTCGGCGAGTTGCTCCACCGGGTAGCCCCGATACAGCAACATCCCTAAGTCGCCGTCGATGTAGGTGATCTTGCTTTCGGTGCTGGCCGTGGCCATGAAGCCGGGGTCGAAGGTAAATACCCCCTGCTCCTTGGTCAGGTTGGAAATGTCGAGTGCTTCGGGTCCGATGGTGCCGGTGATGGCGTTCATCAGACTCGTCTTTCCGGTCGCGAGATTCTTGAGTTCGTATTTCGTGCTCATGCGCTATTCCGACGGGTGTTTGGTTCGTTTAGGCCCCGCAGCCTTGCACGGCCGTACATCGGAATCAAGGGAGCGTAGCGCAGGCGTGCGCCCGCGGACGCACGGCGCGCCATGCAAAGCACGCGCGGACCTCTTCAAAGTCCGCGCGGCTCGAGCGATCGAAGGAGCAATTCGCGGTTAGGCTTTCGCCGCTACCGCATACTTCTTGCGGAATTTATCGACGCGACCGCCGGTATCCACAATTTTCTGCTTGCCCGTATAGAACGGGTGGCAATTGGAACAAACTTCGACCTGCAGATCCTGGCCAATGGTCGAGCGCGTCTCGAAATGGTTGCCGCAGGTGCAGGTGACCGCGATGACTTTATATTCTGGGTGAATGCCGGCTTTCATAGGAACCTCGATATGTCGGTAGCGGCAGAATCGACGAGCCCGCGAGGGGTGCGCCGCCACGCCTGAATTCCCTGGATCTTCGGGCATGGGCAAAATCGCCAATACCTGAAACCGGGCCGATCATTTTATCCCACGAGGTCCGTCACCACAAGGTCTTTGACATAATCCCCTGTACGGCAACTGCTTCCAAGTTTTCCACAATAACTGTGGATAAGTCTGTGGACGGCGGCCAAGTCGCCTGACGACGACAGCGGAAATTAGAGTAATTGTTAACTTGGTCAAAAAATATACAAGTCAGTTTGTTATTAAATTTCAATAACTTACGAGATGCACCTGACCTACTTCAGGTGCAATGTGCTGTAGGTACCCCTTTGTGCGAGCCCCGGACCCCCGTGTGCATAAGCTCAGGCGAGAAAACTCGCCTGCAGATCATTTAGGAAGCGACGACCAAGTTCGGTGGCACGCCACGTGTCCGCGTGGTTCGTCAGGAGGCCCCGCCGCTCCCCTTCCGCCAGTTTGCCCTCGACCGAAGCCATTTCCAGCCCGGTTCGCTGCCGATAGTCGCGAACCGTAAAGCCCTCGTTGAGCCGCAACGCATTGAGCATGAATTCGAACGGCAGTTCCTCAGGCAAGATCAAAGAACTCTCGCCAATACTGCCGCCATCGCGCGGTCCACCGCCACGATCCGCGGCGCCGCCATTGCCCAAGCCCGCGCGCCGCACCTGCTCCTGGTATTCGCGCGGCTGCTTAGGTTTGACAGTGCGCAGAATGCCTTGCGGAAGCGCGAAACTGAGCTTTCCGTGCGCGCCGGCACCGATCCCGAGGTAATCGCCGAACAGCCAGTAATTGAGGTTGTGGCGGCAGCGCCACCCCAAGCGCGCGTAGGCCGAGACTTCGTATTGCGCATATCCCGCCTCGGCCAACAGCTTCTGACCCGCGCTTTGAATCTGCCAGGCGGCGTCCTCGTCCGGCAATTCCGGAGGCCGCGCATGGAACACCGTCCCGGCCTCGAGCGTCAGCTGATAATAAGAAATGTGCGCGGGCCCCAATGAACACGCGGTTCGCACGTCATCGAGCGCTTCCTCCTGCGTCTGCTGCGGAAGGGCATACATCAGATCGAGATTGAAATTATCGAGTTTCGCCGCGCGCAATTCAGCCACTGCGCGGTGTGTGTCGTCGGCCGAGTGAATGCGGCCCAACACTTCGAGCGCTCGCGGCGCGAATGTCTGCGCGCCCAGCGACACGCGATTGATGCCGGCGTCCCGATATCCCGCAAACCGGCCGCGCTCGATGGTTCCCGGATTGGCTTCCAGGGTGACCTCCACGTCATCGGCGAACGTGATTCGCTGCCGCAATGCGCCGAGCAGACGGCTGAAATCCTCGGGCTGGAACAAGCTTGGCGTGCCGCCGCCGAAGAATACCGTGTCGATCCTACGGCCCTGCAGGCGCGGCAGTTCCAAATCGAAATCGCGAATCAGCGCATCGATGTATGCCGTGTCGGGCGCGGCGGACTTCAATTGATGCGAATTGAAATCGCAATAGGGACACTT
>DASYFQ010000047.1:0-6247 GCA_036498345.1 Steroidobacteraceae bacterium | reverse complement strand
AAACAGATCGATCGGCACTTGTCCCAGCCGGTAGCGCTGATCGAGCAACGCCACGACGTTCCATACCGAATCGGCACCGGCGTCCGGGGAATTGGACAATCCGTCGATGAATTCATCTTCGCTGCACTCGCCGGATAGCAGAGCGTCGAGCTGCCGTTGCCAGGCCTCAGGGGTCCGAGGCGCGATCTCATCCGGACTTGTAGAAATTACACTCATTTTTTATGCAAACGACGTCAATTCCCTTATCGTATCGCTCCTGTGGATTGCGGCAAGAGGCATTCACCGCAACGCGATTTGCGACGTGTTTTTGCCGGGAATATGTCAAGGACGTCGACGTGAGAAGAACATCGGCGTAGGGCTTTCCCCGCTAGCGAGGCTGAGGCGGCCGTATCCTCACCGTCTTGATGGCGTTGTCGCCGGTCTGCAGCACCTCGAGCATGTAGTCCGCCAATTTCAAGGTCGTGCCCGGCTCCGGGATGGTCTCCAAGAATTCGACGATCAAGCCGTTCAAGGTTTTGGGGCCGTCCGTGGGCAAGTTCCAACGCATGGATCGATTGAGCGCGCGGATGGTCGTCGAGGCATTGGCGACGAAGCTGCCGTCGGCCTCGGCGCGCACGTCTCGGTGCATCATGGTCGCGGGATCCGTGGTGAACTCGCCCACGATCTCTTCGAGTATGTCTTCGAGCGTCACCAGTCCCTGGATATCGCCGTATTCGTCGACGACGAACGCCATGCGGCGCTTGTCGCGCTGAAAATTCAGCAATTGCGTATTGAGCGTCGTGCCCGACGGCACGAAGTAGGCGTCGCGGGCGCTCGCCGCCTCGATCAGCGCTTCGCGATCCAGCCGTCCACGCGCCAGTTCGTGCACGACTTGCTTCATGTGCAGCACGCCCATGATGCGGTCGATTTCCCCTTCGTAGACCGGCAATCGCGTGTGCTGGCTCTGCCGCAGCTGTTCGACGATCCTGTCCCAGTGGTCATCGACGTCGATGCCGATGATCTCGTTACGCGGCACCATGATGTCTTCCACGGTCGCATTTTCCAGATCCAAGATACTCACCAGCATCTGCTGGTGGCGATGCGGAATCATCGCGCCGGCCTCCGCCACGACGGTGCGCAGCTCTTCGCTGCTCAAGGAATTCGAGGCCTGCTCCTTGGGTACTCCGAGCAACCGCAGCACGCCGTTGGCCAGCAGATTCGTGGCCCAGACGAAGGGGTAGAAGAGCAGCAGCAAGGGCGTGTAGATATATGCGGCCGGGAGCGCCAGCCGTTCCGGGTGCAGGGCGCCGAAAGTCTTGGGGGCGACCTCGCAGAAGATCAGCATGATGAACGTCAGTGCGATGACGCCGACGGCGACCAAGTAATCGCCACCCAAGCGAAACGTGATCAGGCCGACCAACGTGGGGGTCACGACATTGACGATGGTGCTCAGCAGGAGGATCAAGCCGATCAAGCGGTCGGGGTGAGCAAGAAGTTTCTCCGCCAGCCGCGCGCCGCGATTGCCTTCGTTGGCGCGGTGCTTGAGCCGATAACGGTTCAAACTCATGAGCGCCGTCTCGCTGCCGGCAAAAAACGCCGCGAGGATGAGCAATCCCGCCAGCGCGCCGAAGAGGAGTCCTAAGGAGAGATGTGGCATTCGTTCAATTGATGGGCCCTTGCGTTCTACGCGGCTTCAGGCCTAGCCCCAATGCCGCCCGAGCACATCCTCGAGGACGAACTTGGCGCCGAAGTACGCCAGCGCGAGCACGCCGAATCCGCTCAAGGTCCAACCCACCGCGGAGCGGCCGCGCCAGCCGAAACGGATGCGGCCGACGAGCAGCACGCCGAATATCGTCCAGGCGATGAGCGACAGGACCGTCTTATGGATCAGGTGCTGCGTGAACAGGTTGGTGACGAACACGAATCCGGTGAACAGCGACAGGGTGAGCAGCACGAATCCGGCGCCGATCAGTCGAAACATGACTCTCTCGAGGGCATCGAGCGGCGGCAGGACGCTCGGCAGGCGGGCGATGCGCCGGGTGCGCAGCCGGCGATCGAGGAACACCAGCAGCAGAGCCGTGACCGCCGCGGCGAACAGCAGGGCGGCCGCGCCCATGGAGAGCAGGATGTGCGCCGTGAGTTCCCATCCCGGCGGCGTGGCTTCCGCATAGGTATGCCCCGTACCGGTCACCGCCGCTCCCAGCCCCGCGCTTGCCAGCAGGAGGGTGCCCAGCACCCGATTCTGCCTTTCGATGCAGATGAAACAGGCGAGCACGGCGAGAGTCCAGGCCAGCAGCGAGATGGCCTCGGGCAGACCGATGGAGAAGGGCCCGTTGATGCGCATCGCGTGCACGACGGCGTCGCTATGAGCGACGATGGCCGCGAGGCTCAAGACCCAGGCGATGGGGTCCAACCGCGGCTTGTTCACACTGCGCAGCATGACCCACGCGCTGGCGGTGTAGAGCACGTACAAGGTAAAGGCGAGAATCACGGCTGGCCTGGGATCACGGAGGGCCTAAATGATGACATCCATGATAATGACACAAGCACCTAGTAGCGCCTAGACGGCGGGATAGCGTGTGGTTGCCCAGGGCGGGATAGCGTGTGGTTGCCCCGGGGATCGAAATGATAACATTCGCATCATGTTCGACCGCCTCACCTCCAGTCTCTCCTCCGCGCTCAAATCGCTGTCCGGCCGCGGCCGACTGACCGATGACAATATTTCCGAAACCGTGCGGGAAGTGCGCCTCGCGCTGCTCGACGCCGATGTCGCGCTCAGTGTGGTCAAGACCTTCACGGATGCGGTCAAGGCTCGAGCTATCGGTGTCGAAGTCACGAAGAGCCTCACTCCCGGTCAGGCCTTCATCAAGGTGGTGCATGAGGAACTGACGCGGCTCATGGGAGAGCCGAGCAGCGGCCTCAATCTGCGCGCGCAGCGTCCGGTGGTCGTCATGCTCGCCGGTCTCCAGGGAGCGGGCAAGACCACGAGTGCCGGCAAGCTCGCGCGCTGGCTGATCGAGAAGCAAAACAAGAAGGTGCTGATGGTCAGCACCGACGTCTATCGCCCGGCGGCGATTCTGCAGCTCCAGACGCTGGCCGCGCAGGTGGGCGCGGGGTTTGCCGCCGCGCATGCGAGCGAAGCTCCGGTGGCCATCGCCAAGCGCGCATTGACTGAAGCCACGCTCCAGGCCTACGACGTCTTGCTGCTCGACACGGCGGGTCGGCTGCACATCGACGCCGAGATGATGGCGGAGGTCCAAGAGCTCGAGACGGCCTTGAATCCGCATGAGCGCCTGTTCGTCGTCGACAGCATGGCGGGACAGGATGCGGTCAACGCCGCCAAGGCGTTCAACGACGCGTTGACTCTGACCGGGGTGATCCTGACCAAGGCCGACGGCGATGCGCGCGGCGGCGCGGCGCTGTCCGTGAGGCAGGTCACCGGCAAGCCCATCCTATTCGTCGGCACCGGCGAGAAATCGGAGGCCTTGGAGCTGTTTCAGCCGGAGCGCATCGCGTCGCGCATCCTGGGAATGGGCGATGTCCTGTCCCTCGTGGAACAGGTACAAGGCCAGGTCGATCAAGAGAAGGCCGAAAAGCTCGCCAAAAAGATCAGCAAGGGCAAATCCTTCGATCTGGCGGATTTGCGCGACCAATTGAGTCAGCTGCAGAGCATGGGCGGAATGTCGGCGCTGTTGGATAAGCTGCCTGCGCACATGCAGGCGAATGCAGCGGCGGCGGCGGGCTCGGCCAATGCGCAGAACCTGAAGCGTCAAATGGGCATCATCGACTCGATGACGCCGCGTGAGCGCCGGCGCCCGGAATTGATCGATGGCTCCCGCAAGCGCCGCATAGCAGCGGGCGCCGGGGTGCAGCTGCCGGAGGTCAATCGCCTGTTGAAGCAGTTCGACCACATGCAGAAGACCATGAAAAAGCTCGCGAAAGGCGGCATGTTGAAGAATATGATGCGCGGCATGGCGGGCCGCCTGCCGCCCGGATTCGGACCCTAGGCCACAAGCCCGGCCGGCAGGCCGGCTTCGGACCGGGATTGCACCGTCGGCCGCAAGCAATATTTGGTGCCAAACACAAGGTTTAGTTGATATAAGTCCCTGGTTGTCATTACAATTAGCGGCTACGCTCTGCAAGGTGAATTAAAGATGGTGACGATTCGTTTGACTCGACGCGGCGGCAAGAAGACCCCGTTCTATCACGTGGTGGTTACCGACAGCCGCAAGCGCCAGGGCGGCACCAGCCTCGAGAGCGTGGGGCTTTTCAATCCCGTCGCGCGCGGCGCGGAAGTCAAACTACGCCTCAACGTTGCTCGAATCGAACATTGGGTGGCCCAGGGCGCCCATATGTCGGATCGGGTCAAGTTTCTTCTTACCAGCTTCCGCAAGCAGGCCGCCTAAGGGCCCTTGTAAAAGCTCGAGGGGGCTACGATGAGCGGCGCAACATCGGCGCTCATCCAACTTGGGTTCGTGGGCGCGCCATTTGGCGTCCGAGGTTGGATCAAGCTACGTTCGCACACCGATCCCCCCGAGCGTCTGCTCGAACACCGAAGCTTGGTGCTGGGCCGGGGAAGCGCGTGGCAGAGCTATCGTATCGAGGCCAGCGGCCGAAGCGGCGGCGCACTGACGGTGAAACTGGCGGGGATCGAAGATCGGGATCAGGCGCAGGCTTTGCGGGGCGCGCAGGTTTGTGTTCCGCGCAGCGAGCTGCCGCAGCGGGATGATCGGGATTTCTACCGTGCCGACTTGATCGGCTGCGACGTGGTGAATCTCGAGGGCGTGATGTTGGGGAAGGTGCAGCATTTTATTGAAACCCCGGCGCAGGTGCTGATGGTGGTGCGCGGGACGCAGGAATTTTGGATCCCCGCTGTGCCGCAGCATTTACGGCGGGTGGATTTACCGGAGCGCCGGCTGGTCGTGGACTGGAACGCGGACGGGTCAGGTGCCGGCGGTTGAAGTGCATGCGTATCGCGGTCGTGACATTGTTTCCGGTGATGATCCGCGAGGCTCTGGCGCACGGCGTGGTCGGGCGGGCGGTGGAGCGAGGGCTCCTCGAGATCGAGTGCTTCGATCCGCGCACCTACGCGGCCGACGCGCACCGCACGGTGGACGATCGGCCGTACGGCGGCGGTCCGGGCATGGTGCTGCAAGTCGAACCGCTGCGTAGCGCTTTGCGCAGCGCCACGGCGCTGCTGCCGCAGGGCAGCCGGCGCGTGTACTTGGGTGCGGACGGGACCAGGTTCGATCAAGGCATGGCGCGCGCCGCGCGCGACTGGCCCGGTTTGGTGCTGGTGGCGGGACGCTACGAGGGCGTGGATGAGCGCTTCATCGAGCGCGAAACCGACGAGCAGTGGTCGATCGGCGACTACGTGCTCTCGGGCGGAGAGCTGCCGGCGTTGGTGGTGATCGATGCGATTGCGCGGCTGATTCCGGGTACGCTTGGGCGAGCGGAATCGGCAGTGCAGGAATCGTTCAGCGACGGATTGGTGGATTGGCCGCACTACACGCGGCCTCCGGCGATCGACGGACTGGCGGTTCCGGCGGTATTGATGTCGGGCGATCACGCAGCGATCCATCGCTGGCGATTGCAGCAGGCGCTGGGGCGTACCTGGTTGCGGCGGCCGGAACTGCTCGAACGGCGCGGCATGAATGATGAAGAGCGGGCATTGTTGGAAGAATTCAAGATCGGCCGTGCGAGTCGCACGGGGCGAATCGAAGACAGTCAAAGATGAGGGCCGAAAGGCGAGGAATAAGCTTATGAATAAAATCATCCAAGAATTGAACGGCGAACGTGCGTTGCGCCAGTTTCCGGAATTCAATCCGGGCGATACCGTCGTCGTGCAAGTCAAAGTCGTGGAGGGTGATCGTGAGCGTGTTCAGGCCTACGAGGGCGTGGTCATCGCGAAGAAGAATCGCGGGATCAATTCCTCGTTCACCGTGCGCAAGATTTCGCACGGCGAAGGCGTGGAGCGCGTGTTCCAGACCTTCAGTCCGTCGATCAGCGAGGTCAGCGTGAAGCGCCGCGGCGCCGTCCGCCGGGCCAAGCTGTATTACCTGCGCGATCTGTCCGGCAAGGCCGCGCGCATCGACGAGAAAATCTGAACGCCGGCGGTTGACTCTCCGGCGGCTGAATCCCCCGGTGGTTGAATCCGCAAGGGCGGACGTGAGGCTTTGAATGAGTGTCGGGTCCGCTCTGTCGGGGTTTTTCGGCTTGGTCTGGCGAATTCTCGAGCGAATCCGCAGGGTCCTGCACCTGGTTCTGC
>DASYFQ010000046.1:0-3636 GCA_036498345.1 Steroidobacteraceae bacterium | reverse complement strand
TTCCTTGAAGTTGGCATCGACCCACACGTCATCGAGCGGCACCACCGCCAGGAGCGGCGTCCCCGCCGCGACCCGCTGTCCGACCTGAACGGAACGCCGGGCGATCATGCCGGTGACCGGCGAGATGAGTTCGGTGCGATGCAAGGCGAGGGCCGCGTTGCGAACGGCGGCCGCCGCGGCCAGCACCTGCGGATGATCTGCGATGGTGGTGCCGTCGATCTGCGCAATGGTCTGGCTCAATTGCTGGCGAGCGGCGGAGACGTTCGCGCGCGTGGTCGTGACGGCGTCGCGCGCGTGCGAGAGCTCTTCGGAGGAAATGGCACCGTCCGCCAAGAGGCCGCCGCGGCGCTTCAGGTCATCGTCCGCGGTTCGTTCCGCCTGTTCCCGCTGTTCGATCTGGGCGCGCAATTCCTTGCCTTGGGCGAACAGGCCGCGCACTTGGCGCACGGCGCGGGCCAGATCCGCTTCCGCGTTGGCCTCGGCGATTTTCGCGTCGGCCGGGTCGAGTTCCAGCAGGCGCTGCCCGGCGTGCACGGGTTGGGTGTCATCGACGTTCAAACCGACGACCGTGCCGGGCACTTCGCTGGTCACCTGCACTACGTCGCCGTTGACGTAGGCATCGTCGGTGGACTCGTAATAGCGGCCGTCGAAAAACCAGTAGCCTGCGTAGCCGAGGCCGCAAAGTACGACGGCGGCTCCCAGTCCGATGAGTCCCAGGCGGCGCGAGCGGCTGGGAGGTGGTGTCGCGGGTTGCGGAGCGGATGTAACTGACGGTTCTTGCGTGCTCATGGGTTTGTCTGCGTAAGGATTGCGGAAGAAGGTTCTGAGGGGTGTGCATCGGCGAGCCCGCCGGAAGCACGGGGATCGAAGCTGCCGCCGACCGCGAGCAGCAGGGTCACCCGCGCGACGGCCTGGCCGGTGAGGATGTCCACCATGGACTGGCGCGCGGTGAGTACCTGGGTTTCGGCGTTGAGCACGGACAGATAGCTCGCGAGCCCTGCCCGATAGCGCTCCTCGGCCAATTTATAGGCCGCTTCGGTGGCCTCGACCGTTTGCTGCTGATCGAGCCGCTCGCGCGCCAAGGCGTCCAGGCGGGTGATTTGATCGGCGGTCTGTTGCACGGCATGCAGGACGGTGTCGTTGTAGCCGGCGATCGCTCCGTCGAGCTGCGCCTCGCTGCCTCGATATTCCGCGCGCAGGCGGCCGCCATCGAAGAGCGGCAGCGAGATGAGCGGGCCGGCACCGTATCCCCGGGCGCTCCACTGCACTAGATTATTCAGGCCGAATGCGCCGATGCCTGCCAGCACGCGCAAACTCACATCCGGATAGAACGCGGCTTTGGCGGCGAGGCGCTGCGCGTCGGCGGCTTCCACGGTGAGGCGGGCCGACAGCACGTCGGGCCGGCGCGCGAGCAGGTTGATGGGCAGCGCCGTCGGCACCGGCAGAGCTGCCTCGACGCTGAGTACCGGCCGTTGGATCGATGCGTAGGCCTCGGCACCCTGGCCGGTCAGGACGGCGAGCTGGTGGACCGCGAGATCCGCGGCGGCCTGGGCCTGGGCGCGCGCCACCCGGGCCTGCGGCAATTGCCCCTCGGCTTGGCGCAATTCGAGCTGGGTATCGAGTCCGGCGGCGACGCGGTGACGCGTGATATTGACGATGTTCTGGCGCTGCGCCTCGGAACGTTCGGCAATGTCCACGAGCGCGTATTCACGGTAGAGCTCGACGTAGGACTGAGTGATGGCGCCGGCGAGCATGAGGCGCGCGTTGTCCACATCCAACCGCGCGGATTGGGTGAGATCCTGTGCGCGATGCACGGCATCCGCCTGGCGTCCCCAGAAATCGAGATCCCAGCCCAAGCTCGCGCCGGCCTGACTCATCCAGAAGGTATGTCCCGCGAGCGGCGGCGGGATGACGTAGTTCTGCGGGGCGCGCTGGTACAGCGCGCTCGCGTCGAGGTTGGCATGGGGCAGCAATCCCGCCTGCGCCGATTGCGCCTGCGCGAGCGCTTCGCCCACTCGGGCTTGGGCCTGGGTGAGGGTGGGACTGTCCTGGAGGCCCAGGCGGATCAGTCGATCGAGCTGCGGATCTTGAAAGGAATCCCACCAGCCGTCGGCGGCGGGCTCGGCCGCAACGCCGGTCAGACCGATTTTGTCGTTCGCGATTTGCCGCGGATGCGCAGCTTCCTTCGGCGGGAGCACGCATCCCGCGAAGAGGACGGAACTCAGCAATAACAACATCTTGATGCGCATGGCTGCCTTACGCGTCTGCGCTGACGGCCGCAATTCCCGGCTCGACGGCCGATTGCAGCGTGGCGTTGAGCTTCAGGAGCAAGCGCAGGAATTCCTCGAACTCGGCGCCGCTAAAATCGCCCAGCGCCAGATTGAGTTTCTCCACGATCAACGGAACGAGACCCTCGATCGTGGTGAGGCCCGCCGGAGTCAGCCGCAACTCCACTTTCCGCCGATCGCGATCGCGGCGCACGCGTTCCAGCAGGCCGCGCTCCGCCAGTTGGTCGATGACCCGGGTGAGGGCGCCGCTGTCGTGGCGAAACCGGGAGCAGATGTCCTTGGGGTTCACCGCGATCCCGTCCCGCAGCCACGACAAGATGGCGTACTGGAAATAGGTGAAACCGTGCTCTTCGAGCATCGGTTCAATGACCGACAACATCAAGGAATGCGCGCGCTTGATGAGGTAACCGACGCTGTTCTGCGCCCGGTAGGTGGTCACTTGATAATGCTGCTTGGACATTTAATGCCTCGGCAATTACTGCTTAGGCAGCTATTATCCGCAAAAGACGCCGGGTGTCAACTCCTAAGATAAGGAGGGGGACGGTAGGGAGATAAGGAAGCGGACGGTGGAGGGGGACGGCCGGCCCTGGGGGGAGATTTCCGCCGCCCGCTTTGAGTGCTGGATCGACGCGGCTCGACCCGCACCGAACTGCGTCAACTGTTTAGATCGTACGTCCGGTAATCGAGCGTCGGCGGCGACCCGTCAATCACACTGAAAATCGTTGCGCCGAGCGCGCGCGTGCTTTGGCCGACTCGACCTCTCTATTCTTCATGGGCGCATGTGTCTGGAGCGAGTTGAGCAGGGTGCGGGAAGCGGCCGAGATTTCGTCGATGGCGGAAACAAAGGCCTGCTCATTGGCTTGCGATGGTTTCGAGAAACCGCAGATCTTGCGTACGAACTGCAGCGACGCAGCCCGAATCTCATCGTCGGTCACCGGCGGCTCGAAGTTATAGAGAGTCTTGATGCTTCTACACATGGAATGTCTCGGCGTTGTAGGGAACCGAAGTGATCAAATAATCCGGCGGCTTCCCGCTGTCAAGCGAGACGCCCTGCGAGGTCCGTTGCCCGAATGGCCGGCGTACTAGCCTGCGTATTTTAGATCACTGGGCCGGATTGCCTTGTCCGCCAAGCGGCGATAGACCTTCAGGTAGTTGTTCGCCATCACGGTGGACGAAAATTGGCTGTCGAATTCTTGGCGAATCCGGCCGCGGTCGAGAGCGGCCACTTGCTCGACCGCTTCGATCGCCTCGTCCTCGGAACCGACGACACGCCCGGTGACGCCTTCCCGGACAATTTCCGGCACCGAACCGCAGTTCCAGGCGATCACCGGGGTGCCGCAGGCCATGG
>DASYFQ010000045.1:0-6670 GCA_036498345.1 Steroidobacteraceae bacterium | reverse complement strand
GGATACGTGCACGTCGCGCGCGGTGCGCTGACGGCCAACGGCTCGGTGCTCGAGGCCGGCGACGCGCTGCGCATCACCGGCGGTGCGCCGCTCGTCTTGACGGCGGGACGCGACGCGGAAGTGTTGGTGTTTGACCTGCCGGGTGATGCCGACTAGGCATCGACGTCCGTGGGAGGCAGGCGATAGCCGGTACGCCTGCCTCCGCTGAGGTTCGTGTGCTCTTTCGTGTAGAGTAGCGGCGAAATGCAACCGGACTTTTCGCAAATCTGGCCATTTCTGTTCGCCGCCCTGGTGGTTTTCACGATCTATCGGCGGTTTCGGCGCAACTTCGGGCGGCAGGAATTTCTGCCGCGACGAATGACTTTGCGCATCGTGTTGCTCGCGGCTGTTGGTTGCGCACTCCTGCCGATGGCACTGCGCTCCGTTCAATACCTATCGGCGGAACTCGCCGGTGCGGCACTGGGCATCGGTTTGGGGCTATGGGGCGCGCAGCGAACGCGCTTCATGATGTCCGGCGGGCGGCTGCACTACGTGCCCCATACCTACACGGGCATCGCCGTATCGCTATTGTTTCTGGGCCGCCTGGCGTTTCGCGTCTTTCAGGGCTATGCGGGGGCTCAGGCGACGCCTGTCACCGCCTCCGTGGATCCCTCGCTCGCATTCGCACCGGCATCGATGGTCAGGAGTCCGCTCACCGTCGGAATATTTTTTGTGCTGGCCGGCTACTACGGGTGGTACTACGGCTGGGTTCTATGGAAATCCAAACATCTCAATGCGGAAGACCTCGAGGCAGCCTCCCCCGCCGCCGCACAGTGATGGAGGGCGCACGCAGCGCCGCGTGGCCCCTGCTCGTTATCTGAACAATCCGACAAAAATCACGCACGTCATCAGCGCCAAGGCGACCAGTAACGTGTTATGGCCCCATCGGGCTATCATTCCAACCATATCAATCTCCTCAATTTACCCTAATCGTGCAGCCGGTCGTTCCGGGCGGCCGTGTCCTTTATGGGGGCGGAACTGTACATTTCCAGGCATGGACGAAGCATGTCGCAGGTCTCAAAAACAATCATTTCCCGCAATTTGGAACCCAAAATGGCCTGCCGGAGCCGACGCCCGGAACTTGACTTTTCGCGAAAACTAGCCCTTCCTCGCACGAGAACCTCGGCGATCCATCATAAGAGCGGGGTCTATGACTGACGCATTCAAGGCGGCCGTCGCGGTGCTGCGCAAGCGGCCATTGGCCGAGCCATTCGGGGCGTCCCCGGGGAATGCCCCGATTCTACGTTCCGCCGCGGCCAGATATTCCATTGCGGCCGCGGCGGTCGTCATTGCCGCAGCGGCGCATCGGGGACTGGCGCACGCGTTTGGGCCGCTGCCGCCCTTTCTCACGTTCTATCCGGCTGTGTTGATCGTGTCGCTACTTGCCGGCGGCGGCCCCGGAATCTTGGCCATCGTTCTGTCGGCTCTGCTCTCCGATTACTTCCTGATTCCTCCTCTCGGTACCTTTGCCGTAGCAGCTTCGTCGGATCTGATTGCGCTCAGCGTCTTCGTCGCCACGAGCGCCGTCCTTTGCGCGCTGGCCGACCGAATGCGCGGGGTGAAGTGGGCCCAGACTGTTGCGCGGCGCCAAATGGAACTGCTCAGCGTGACCATGGCCAGCATCCGTGAGGGAGTGATCGCCACCGACATCGAGGGCCGCGTCATCTTCCTCAATGACGCGGCGGAACACCTGATTGGCTGCAAGCGGGCCGATGTCGAGAGGCATCCATTGGCGTCGGTCTTCAAGATCGCCAACGCGCCGAGTCAAGAGCCGCTGCCCGACATAGTCGAGAGAGTGTTGCGCTCCGGATCATTGGTGACCGATGGCTCCGACATCGAATTACTCCCGGTGAACGGGAAAGCACTTCCCGTTGAAGTGAGCGGAGTGCCCATACGGTCCGACGACGGCAATGTCTGCGGAGCGGTATTGACCTTTCGAGACCGCAATGAGCGCAAACGCGTGGAAGATGCATTGCGCGAGGCCGACCAGCGAAAAAATGTCTTTCTGGCCACCTTGTCGCATGAGCTTCGCAATCCCCTTGCACCCATCCGCACGGCGGCCCGCCTGCTCGAATCAGCCCGCGTGAGTCAGGCCGACCTAGAGCGTTGTCGATCCATCATTTCACGGCAGGTCGCTCAAATGGCTTCCCTGCTCGATGACTTGCTCGACATATCGCGCCTCACGCGCGGTGAACTGACGCTCAAAAAGGAGTATGTCTCCTTGCGGCAAGTACTCGATGCGGCCGTCGAAGCCGTCCAGCCATTTATAAATCTCAAACAGCATCGATTGCGAATGGATCTTCCGCCCTCGCTGCCGGTGCTCGAAGTCGATCCCGTGCGCATGACGCAAGTGGTCAGCAACCTGCTGACAAACGCGGTCAAATACACGGATCCCGGCGGAGAGATTACTCTGGGGTACCGTCTGGAAGCAGATTCACCGGCCATTTTCGTCCGCGACAACGGCATAGGGTTGGCGCCCGAGATGTTTTCCCGCGTGTTCGAAATGTTCGCTCAAGTCGAACCGACCAAAGAGCGTTCGGAAGGCGGTCTCGGCATCGGTCTGGCCTTGGTCAAAGCGCTGGTGGAATTGCACGGTGGCAATATCGAGGTACGCAGCGCCGGGCGCGAGCAAGGCACCACGTTCACGGTGATGCTCCCTCGTTCGGCGATCGCCGCGGAACCTGCAAGGTCGATCTCATCCGGCCGCGACGCAGGCGACGGTCCCTCGCGTTGCGTGTTGATAGCCGATGATAATCCCGATGGGGCCGAGATCCTGGGGATGCTATTGCAGTCATCCGGCCACACGGTGCACGTGGCCAACGACGGGGCCGCGGCGTTCGAGTTGGCCGCGCGGATAAAACCCGACATTGCAGTTCTCGACATAGGCATGCCGGGACTGAGCGGTTACGAGGTCGCCAAGCGTATTCGTTGTGAGCCGTGGGGCGTACGAATGACGCTGATCGCCGTGACAGGCTGGGGGCAGGAGGAAGATAAACGCGAGGCCCTGGCAGTGGGATTCGATTTCCATGTGACGAAGCCGATGGATCCGACGCAGCTCGAGGCGATCTTCGCGTCCATTGCATGAGCGGCCCCGCCGCGGCAAACGATCAGAAGCTGAAGCGAGCACCCACGGTCGGTGCAATATTGTTGTTGTAGTAATAGGGGACGCCGGGGCCGTGAGGAATGGCGATGGCCAGACCGCCGGTGACGTCGGAATAGGCGATGCCGGCATAAGCGTCGAAACGCTTGGTAAAGTGATAATCCGTATAGAGCGAGACCTCGTTGAGGGTGCCCGAGCAGGAGCTGCGGAAGCCGGCGGCGGCCGAGCAGGTCGACGGAACACGGAAGTCGTTCTGCCACTGACGATAGTAGGACAAAGTGATGTCGGTTTTGCGGTCGTAAGCGTATTTCACACCGGTCCAGGCGACCTGCACGGTCTTGGGAGAATCAAGATTGTTGTCTTCGACGCCGCTCAAAAGATAACCGCCCTGGGCCGAGGCGCCAATGCCCAACGGGTTCGACGGGTTGGTCTGCCGGATGTGTTCGTAGCCGCCGAAGAACTTGAACGGGTCCCAGGTATATTTGGCAGCGACCATAACGGCGGTGTTGTCGGTCACGATGCCATATTCGGTGTTGGTCGTTCCGATAAGATTCGCCCCGTTGATGGCGTGTGTATTGATGCTGTTGAGGGTCGACTGATACGGCTGCGTCAGACTCTCGGGCCCCAGCAAGGGATTGAGTACGCTGATCGCCTGGTTGTAATGTTGGAAGACGACGTCGGCGGAGAACTTGCCGTAGGCTCCCCCGAGGTCGAATCCGTAGGCGGAGTTGTGCGGCTGCTCCGGCGTACAGGCGGCGGCGGTCCAGGCGGCGGAGGCCGAGTAGCAGCCGCCGGAACCGTCGACGAATTTATACATCGCGCCGAAATGGACCGGGCCATAGGTGATGCGATATTTGATGGCGTCGTCCCAACGGGTGTCCTCGGTGTCGCCGCCGCCGGCCATCGTGCCGTTATACCCGATGTACGAAAAGGAGTAAGCGCCGCCGGCCGGATCGTAAGCGAGCATTGCATCGGTACCGAGCGCGCGCTGGCGACCTACGGTCAGTGTGCCGAATTGCGCGGACGATATACCGCCATAGAATTCGTCATTGAAGGGTTGGCCCGCGCGCGCACCGTCGCCGGTGACCGAATAGCTGGCCCTGGGTAGGCCGTTGTTCGTGGTGTTGGTGGCTGCCATGTTGGCGAGTTGGCCGGACTGCGGATTGATGCCCGTCGAAGCATTGAACACAACGTACCAGCCGTCCAGAAACTCTACCTTGGCCTTGATGCCCAGACCCGTCTGCGACAGGTTGTTCGGCGCAATGAGGAATTGGGAGTGATTGCCGTTCCGGTTGACCAGCGATTCGCCCTCATAGTTATAGCCGTTTTCCGGCAAGCCGTGGCTGACCCAGCCCACGCCGACGTCATACACGCCGTACAGGGTGATGCCGTTCCAGGTCAGCGGGCAATCGGTGGCGAGGAAGTCCTTGACGCTCCCGCAGGCTGCGGAGGTGGGTGGCGCAGCCGGAACCGGTTCGGCGGTTGGAAGATCGGCGGCGCGCGCCGCGTGATTCAAAACCAAAGTTGCGGCAAGCGCCGCAAGTGCGCACCGCCGGACGGGCCGCATCGTACTTTCCAAGGCCGGGACCAACTTCTTCACGGTTATGCTTCTCCGGAATGCCAACGACCACCGCCATCGGTGAGCGAACATCCCCTCTCCTGTGATGATTAGCGCTATATATGTTCGTATATAGCACATTTGCGCAAAAAGCGGCAGTCCGGTGCGACGGCAAGCTCGCGCGCCCGCATGGCCGCCGCGCAAAAATCGAGCTCATCGAGCGGTACCTTCGAGCGCTGTGGTTTAGATTTCTCTATTGACCCGTCTTGATATGGGTCCAAACCCGAGTGCGCAGCCGGTCATAGTCCGGCCCGAGTTCGGCGGGCAAATACAGGCGCGCGCGCACTTCGGGCGGCGGATACACGGCCGGGTCGCTGAGTATTTCGCTCCGGACGAGGGGGCGCGCCGCCAGGTTGTCGTTGCCGTAATGGATGTCGTTGGTGATCTCGGCGATGACCCGCGGATCCAAAATAAAATTCAAAAATTTGTGCGCCGCCTCCGGATGCGGCGCCGACGCCGGAATCAGAAAGGCGTTGTACGTGATGTTGGAACCTTCTTTGGGCAGGGTGAAAGCCAGGTGCGCTCCGGTACCGTCTTCGCGAGCGCGCGCCTGCGCCACTGAGAAGTCGCTCGACCAGGCCACGCCCAAACATATTTCCTTCGAGGCCAATTGATGCCAGTAGTCGTTGGAATCGAAAGTACGGATGAAGGGCCGCACCGCCATCACGGCGCGCTCGGCCGCCTTCAGGTCGTCGACGCGACGCGAATTGGGAGCCAGGTGCAAATAGGCCAGCGCCAGTTGGATGACATCTTCGGGCGAGTCCAGGAAGGTGACGCCGCAGTCGGCGAAATGTCCGATCACCTTGGGGTCGAAAATCATCGCCAAGCTGTCGGTCGGCGCGTCCGGCATGCGCGCCTTGACGAGGTCCACGTTGTACGCGAAGCCGTTCATGGCATGAAGATACGGCACGGCGTAGCGATTGCCCGGATCCGCCTCTGCTTGAATCGCCAAGACGGCCGGGTCGAGATTCTTCCAATTGGTCAGCTTCGACCGGTCCAGCGGCAGGTAGGCGCCCGCCTTGATCTGACGGCCGTAAAATGCCGTGGTGGTGCTGACGATGTCGTAGCCTGACCGGCCTGCCAACATCTTTGCTTCGAGCGTCTCATTGGAGTCGTAGAGTTCGTAGACCACTTTGATGTGAGTCTGGCGCTCGAACTCGGCAATGGTGTGGTAGCCGACGTAGTCGGCCCAGTTGTAGATATTCAGTACCTGTTCGCTCGCAGGTGCTGCGGGATGCCGTCCGCAGGCGGCCGCGCACAGCGCGAGCGCGGCGGCCGCGCTATACGCGCGCCAGTTCAGCGTGCAACCACTCGTGGAATTGCCGGATGACATATTCCTCGGGCATGACCACACCGCGTGCATGAGGACCCGCCCGCAGCCCCAGTTGATTGATCTCGCACACTTGCGCATCTTCGGTCATGACGCGATTGGTGAAATCCACCACGTTGTGCAGGTCGAAGTTCGGATCGGCCAGGGTCTGCGGCAAGAACAGGTACTCGACGCGCAGTTCGGTTCGTTCGGGCCCCAAGGGCAGCAGGCGCACCACGCGAACATAGTCGACATGGCCCACCAGGAATACGGAGGGCAATCCGGTCATGTAGATATGGCCGGCCTTTCGATCCGGCTCGGAAAGGCCCGGGAACGGGATTCCCGTCGTCTTGCCGTCCAAGGACCAGCTCGCCGCGCCGGCGCGTAATCCGCCCTTGAACTTCGGATCGGCGTCCGCGGCGTGCGCGTTCCATTGCGGATCGTCGCGCTCCTCCAGCAGCCCGCGGCCGTAGATGGGCACCAGCTGCGACAATTGCGGATGCACGCCCGGGCAATGCAGGCACTCGTTGTAGTTTTCCCAGAAAATCTTCCAATTGCTCTCGATGGTCTTGAGCAATACGTGGCCGACGACCAACTCGCCGAG
>DASYFQ010000044.1:0-33604 GCA_036498345.1 Steroidobacteraceae bacterium | reverse complement strand
AGCAGGCATCACGGAGCCGATCGCGGGTACCGATGGACTTCGTCGCAACGGAAGTCGGCGCGCTCGGACACGCGATCGGCTCCGTGATGCCTGCTGGGCCGCTACGCGGCCTGGTGTTGGATGGGATCGTCGCCGGAACCGGCAGTGTGCTGGTGTTCCTGCCGCAGATTCTCATTCTGTTTCTGTTCATTCTGGCGTTGGAGGACTCCGGTTACCTGCCCCGCGCCGCGTTCATGCTCGACCGGGTCATGGGGAAGGTCGGACTTTCGGGCCGTGCCTTCATTCCGTTACTTTCGAGCTTCGCATGCGCGATTCCCGGCATCATGGCCACACGGACGATTCCATCGAGTCGCGACCGCCTGGCCACGATCATGATCGCGCCGCTGATGACGTGTTCGGCGCGCCTGCCGGTATACGCGCTGATCATCGGCGCTTTCATCCCCCGCCGAACGCTGTGGGGTGGATTGGAATTACAGGGCGTGGTGCTGTTCGCGCTCTATATCATCGGGGTGGTGAGCGCCATGGCGGTGGCCTTCGTGCTCAAGCGCAGCGGCCGGAGCGCGCGGTTTCAGTCGCTGATGCTCGAGTTGCCGGCGTATCACTGGCCGAATTTGCGAGGGCTGGCCATTGGGTTGTGGCAACGGGTCGAGATATTCCTGAGCCGCGTCGGCACGATTATTCTCTCGCTGATGGTGATTCTCTGGGCGCTGAGCTCATTCCCCGCACCGCCTCCCGGCGCTACCGGCCCGCCGATCCAATACAGCATCGCCGGCCATTTGGGCGCCTGGCTTGCCGTGCTGTTCGCGCCCGTCGGCTTCAATTGGCAGATATCGATCGCTCTGGTGCCCGGACTCGCCGCGCGTGAGGTGGCCGTCGGCGCGCTCGGCACCGTGTACGCGCTGTCCGCGACGGGGGATGACGTGAGCAGCGCGTTGACGCCCTTGATCGCTCATTCATGGAGTTTGCCCACCGCACTCTCCCTGCTTGCCTGGTATGTATTTGCGCCCCAGTGCTTGTCGACCCTTGCTACGGTCAAACGCGAAACCAATTCCTGGCGCTACCCGATTTTCATGGCGGCTTATCTATTTGCGATGGCGTACGTCGGTTCGTGGATTACTTTTCGGCTCGCCACCGCGCTGTTGAGCTGACGGAGCGCGCGTCCCCATGAACGGCATCATCGATAATTCTCTGGTGGGTCTCGCGCTGCTGGTCAGTGCGGGGTACGCCGTGTTGTCGCTGGGACCGAAAAGTCTGCGCCGACGCCTGCTCGAGGCTCTGAGCCGCGCGGCGGCGCGTGCTCCGGCCTTCCTCGGCTTGCGGCGAACGGCACAACGGCTCGCCGCCGCGTCGACCGGCAAGGCGCCTGGCGCTTGCGGAGGTTGCGATGATTGCGGCGCCGAGAAAGCGTCGGCGAAGAAGCCGGCTGGCGCGGAAATCGCGGTGCCGGTGGGGAAAATCGGCCGGCGCGCTTAGGGGTATTGCGAGACACGCGCGGTTGGTCGGACGAATCTTCGCGGCGCAGCAACGGACAGAGAAAAGCCGGTTCGCGCAGGCGCGAACCGGCTCATATCTTTGCTAGCCCAGGGTGACCGGGACGAACAAACGGTTATCTCCGCGCTGGATCAGCAGCGCCACTTGCTTGTCGTGCTCCTGCACCATTTTTCGCAACTGTGCGACGCTTTGCACCGGCGTCCCATCGACGGAAAGTACCACGTCGCCCGGTTGGATGCCGGCTTCGGCAGCATGACCTTGAGCCTCTTCGACCACGAGACCCCCGCTCACACCGGCTTGCTGACGCTCGTCGGGATTCAGCGGGCGCAGCGCCAGCCCCAGCCGAGCTTGCGGCGACGCAGTCGCACCGGCCGTCCCGGCTACCTCCACCGGTGCAGTGGAGCCGATCGCGGCATTCAACGTCATTTCCTTGCCCTCGCGCCATACCTTGAGTGAGGCTTTGTCGCCGGGAGCGGCGGTGCCAACGCGCGCGGACAATTGACCGGCGTCGACGATCGGATTTCCGTTGAACTCGAGGATGACATCTCCCACCTTCAGGCCCGCTCGAGCGGCAGCGCTGTCGGGCTCGACCTTGGCGACGAGAGCGCCATTGGGGGCCTTCATCTTGAACGAGTCGGCGAGCGATTGGTCGAGAGTCTGCACCTCCACACCTAACCGCGCGTGCGCCACTTTGCCTGTCTTGACGATTTGATCTTTGACTTGCACCGCAAGATTGATCGGGATCGCGAAGGACACGCCCTCAAAACCGCCCGAATTGCTGTAGATCTGGGCGTTGATGCCGACGACGTTGCCGTTGGCGTCGAACAGCGGTCCGCCGGAATTGCCGGGATTGACCGCCGCATCGGTTTGAATGAAGGGCACGTATCCATCGCCGGGCAAAGAACGGCCCTTGGCGCTCACGATGCCGGCGGTTGCCGTCTCTTCGAGCCCGAAGGGTTCGCCGATCGCGAGCACGTAGTCGCCGACGTTCAATTGATTCGAGTCCCCGAGTTGCACCGTAGGCAGATCGCGGGCGTCGATCTTCAGCACGGCGATGTCGCTGCTGCGATCCGCGCCGAGAACCTTCGCCTTGTACTCCCGGTGGTTCGAGAGCTTGACGGTGACTACCTTGGCACCGTCAACGACATGTGCATTGGTGAGGACGATGCCGTCCGAGCTCACCAGAAAGCCCGAGCCTTGAGCGTGCATGACGCCGTGGCCGCGCGGATGCGGCACGCCGCGAAAAAATTGCGACAGCGGATTGTCGTCGTTGCCAAAAGGGCTCCCGAAGTTGAATTCCTGCGCCGACGTGTCCATCGCGCCGGCGGTCGTTATCCCGACAACGGCGGCTTGGTTGCGTTCTACGATGGCCCGATAATTGGGGGCGGTGGCCGGCGGAATGGCGTGCGATGCCGATGGTACGGCCGTCGTGGCACCGGCGGCGGCCGGCGCCGTCTGTGCCGCGGATTGAAGCAGAGTGGGCGCGGATAGGCCCGTGGCTGTGCCGACCGCGAGCAAGCCCGCCGCCGACCAAACCAATGTTCTAGTACGAATTTGCATGATGACGAGTCTCCGGATGTTGTCGAGCAAGTGCTCTTGACGACACCTTCCCACAGCCGTCTTAAGACAGGCTTAAGAGGATGGACCGAAGCTCACGGTGACGTGCAAACCACCCGACGGGGCATCATCCAGGACCACTCGGGCACCATGCCGCGCCGCAATGGCTTTGACGATGGCGAGTCCCAAGCCGCTGCCTGTTTCATTCGCGCTCGCCCGCCGGTAAAACCGGTCGAACACTCTGGCTCGATCGGCAGCTGCTATACCGGGGCCCGTGTCGATCACTTCCAACAGTGAGATGCCGGCTACCACACGACAGCGGACCCGTACCGATCCGCCGGGAGGGGTGTACCGCACGGCATTGTCGACCAGATTGCGCGCGAGCGTACGAAGCGCCTCGCGATCGCCCCTCACCGGCACGTCGCCTTCGTGTTCCAGGGACAGGTCAATGTGCCGCGCCACTGCGAATGCATGGGTGTCGGTCAACGCTTGCGCGGCGACAGCCGCGAGATCGAGCAGCTCGAAGTCGCCCACCATCTCTCCCGGGTCGCTGCGCGCCAGCGTCAGCAGCTGCTCGACCAGATGAATGGCGCGTTCGACTGCTGCGCCCAGGCTGTCCCGCGCCACCTGGCGCGCCGCGTCGTCGGGCGCGCGATCGAGCAACTGCAATTGCAGGCGCAGTGCCGTGAGCGGCGATCGAAGCTCATGCGCCGCATCCGCGATGAACGCTCGTTGGACTGCAAAGGCTTCTTGCAAGCGGGCCAGGAGCCGATTGAGTTCCGCGGCCAGCGGTGCGATTTCCTGCGGCAGGTTGTCGGTGGGCAGGGGAGCCAGGCTGCGCTCACCGCGCCGTTGGACTTCCGCGGTGACATCGCGCAGGGGCAGCAGCCCGCGCCTCACGATCCAGGCGACGAAGGCGATCATGACGGGCAGGAGCAGGATGAGCGGGACCACCACCCGCAGGGCCGCCGCCCGCGCCAGACGCTCCCGCACTTGAATCGGCTGCGCAATCTGAATGACGCCGTCCGCCGTTTGCAGGCCGTAGGCGCGCCAGGCCTGGCCTTGCAGCGACAAATTGGCATACCCGAGAACGATCTGATTGATCAGCGGAAGACCGGGCCGGGATAAATATACGCGCGCGCCGAAAAGATCCCAGATTTGAATGACAAAATCGGCGTCGCCCTGATCGGGCGGAACCTCGACTCGAGGCGCCAGGGAAATCTGACTGCGCAGCGACAGGGCCATCTGGCGCAATTGATAGTCAAAAAGCGTCGATGTCTCGTTCAAGACCCGGTGGTACGTGACCATGGCGGCGAGCAGCGAGACGAATGCCACGAGTCCGATCAAGGCAATCGAGAGCCGGGCGCGAATGGACTTCATGGTTTCGGTACGAAATAACCGACGCCGCGCAACGTGCGTATGACGTCGCTGCCCAGCTTGCGCCGCAGCCCGTGGATGTAGACTTCGATGGCATTGCTGCCGATTTGATCATCCCATCCGTATAAGCGGTCTTCGAGCTGACTGCGCGACAGCACCGAGCCCGGACGCTGAAGCAGCGCTTCGAGCACTGAAAACTCATGCGCCGATAGGTTGACGGGCGCGCCGTTGCGCTCGACCGTGTGCGACACCGGATCGAGCCGCAGATCGCCGTGCTGGATGACGGGGTCCCCGCGTCCGGCCGCCCGGCGCAGCACGGAGCGCATGCGGGCCATGACTTCGTCGAGATCGAAAGGCTTGACGATGTAGTCGTCCGCGCCTGCATCGAGGCCTGCAATCCTCTGCTGAACCTCGTCGCGGGCGGTGAGAATGATGACCGGCGTGGTGCCGCCGCGCTGACGCAGGCCACGCAAGACGTCGAGACCGTCGCGCTGCGGGAGCCCGAGATCGAGAAGCACCAGATCGAAAACCGAATCTTGCAACGCCGTATCCGCACTCTTTCCATCGGCCACCCAATCGACGGCATAGCCGCTCTGGCGCAGGGCGGTCTGCAGCCCTTGGGCGATCATCCCATCGTCTTCGACCAGCAACACGCGCAAGTGAGCGTCCTTGGATGCACGGTTGATGATCTTATCATTCGCGCCGCGGGCGGTTATCGAGACGTGCGGATCACCACCCGACTAACCGGCTCAGTCGTTGCTGGCTTCTTTCTGCGTGTCCGCCGCGGCGGTACCGAGTTTTACGTGGCCGTCGCCGAGGGGCACGATGATGGGAGCGACCTCGACTTTGGCGACTCCGTTTTTATGGTCGATACCGATTTCCTTCGCCGTGGAAGGCGACAGATCCACGATGCGGCCTCGGATATAAGGCCCCCGGTCGCGGATGGTAACGACCGCGCTTTGGCCGGTCTCCAGGTTGGTGACTTTCGCGGTCGTGCCGAGCGGAAGAGTCTTGCTCGCGGCATTGTCGCTTTGCGGATGCATGATGGTGCCGTCGGCCATCTTCTTTCCGGAGAATTGTCGCGCGTAGAACGAGGCCTTTCCGCGGCGCGTGTTGCCGGAGCGGTCCAACACGGGCTTTGCTAAAACAGGTTCATGCACCGGGGGCTCATGCGCCGGCGCAGACGCACGATGGTCCGGCGGGGTAGTGGACGAATGCAGAGAATTCGAGTCGTCCGCTGCGGCGCCCATACTGCAGGCCATAAGAACACCGGCGAGGCAGGCGGCCCCAAGGGTCTGATGCGCATCGACGATTCGTCCGAGTAACAACATACCTTGATTCCATACCAAAATATGATGCGCTACTTCGACACCCCCGCAGACGAGGCGATCGCGTTGATTGCCTTCAAATGCGAACGTACCGTGGGCAAAGTTTCCTTCGCGAATGCTTTGGCATCGGGGTCTTGCCCCGACGCAATCTCTTTGCGGAACAGCGCAATCGTGTTTTGATGCGCTTTGACCTGCCCCTTTATGTAGGATTTATCAAATGTCTCACCTGAGAGCACTTCGAGCTTCGCCTTGGCCGCCGTTTGGCGCACGCTCGAAGTGCTGGGCAGGCTGACGCTTTTGGAATCCGCCAATGCTTTGAGTTTGTCATTCGCGGCCGTATGGTCCTTGACCATCATTGCCCCAAAATCCTTGACCTTTTGATTGGAGGATTTTTGCTGGGCGAGATTTCCCGCTTCGACCTCGGCGATTCCACCTTGGGCGGCGTGCTTATAAAAAGACGCATCCGGAGAATCGGCCAGCGCAGCCAACGGCGCCCATTCAACCAGGACAAATGCCAATGCCAGTAGTGCCAACACGCGCTTCATTCGAGACTCCGTCTATCGCGTCATATGACGGTTTTGTTCGCTAGGACAGTCAACTAGATGTTGGCAGCATCCTCGACTCGAGGGCCTGCGAAAAGGGGCCGTTTACCCGAAGTCGCGTAGGACTAAGGCGACAATGACGCGCTGCACGCACGAGGCAAAGGGACGATACGGCACTTTGCCGAACAAAGTAGCGCGGTGGCCCAGGGGGTGCGCCGTGCCATGCCGAGCATTACCGCAGGCTAAAAACCGTGGGTGCGATTATATACTTGACACACCTAGATCGACATGAGAGGATAGCAGCCATAGGAGATTTCCATGGCTACCTCGATCACGGCCCCGTACTTTCACGATGATGACAAGGCACGCGAATACCTTGAATCGGTGCGCTGGCCTGACGGTCCGATATGCCCCCACTGCGGCACTGACGGCGGCTGGCCCATCGAGACTAAGGACCACGTTCGCAAGAATGGTCGCATCCAGAAAGCCCGTCTCGGCCTCTATAAGTGCGTTGCTCCCGAGAACTGCGGTAAGCAATTCTCTGTGACGGTCGGCACAGTCTTCGAGCAATCCAAAATCCCCCTCTCCAAGTGGCTCTTTGCCGCCTACCTGCTTTGCTCATCCAAGAAGGGTATGAGCGCTCACCAGCTGCATCGCACGCTGGGAGTCACATACAAGACCGCCTGGTTCCTCGCCCACCGCATTCGCCACGCCATGACCACTGACGGCGGCCTGATGGGCCAGAACGGCGCGGCATCATCGAAGCCGATGAAACCTACATTGGCCGCAAGCCAGGAACCAAGAAAGGCCGTGGTGGCTTCGGCCATAAGAACACCGTCCTTGCCCTTGTCCAACGTGACGGCGAAGTTCGCTCGCAGGTCGTTATCAATTTCTCCCAAGTCAAAAGAGCCTTTAAGAAACACGCATCTCCCGATGCACACATGATGACCGACGAACATAAGAAATTCCGCAACATCGGGAAGCAGTTCGTGAGCCATCAGGTTATCAACCACAGCAAGTACGAATACGTTCGCGGCAACGTTTCTACAAACACGATTGAAGGCGTCTTTTCGATCTTCAAGCGCGGCATGACGGGCGTGCACCAGCATTGCGGCAGCCAGCACCTGCACCGCTACTTGGCGGAGTTCGACTTCCGGTACAACCACCGCTCGGCGCTCGGTATTGAGGACAGCCAGAGAGTGGTCGATGCGCTCAAGGGGATTGAGGGCAAGCGGCTCACATACAGATGAACTGATTAGCCGTCTGCTCAGCCACTAGAATCATCGTCCGCAAATCCCACTTGCATTATCTGCTCTGAGAAATACCATTGCGGCCGAAGGTCCGGCCCTTCCTTGATAATCCCCAAATCCTTTAATTTCTTAAGATTATTCTTCGCGGAATTGTAAGAAATATTCAGATCCCTCATAGCATGAGGAACTGTCGTAGCCGGAACATCAAACAGTTCGTCGACTAGCTTTGCTAGTAACGCTGACGCCCGCGCGGATCGAACCTTGCCCATGAATTCCTTGTGCAATTCCTGAAGGCGTGTCGATTTCTTGATGGCGTTATTTGCAGAACTAGCGACACCTTGCAGGAAAAACTCTATCCACTTTTCCCACTCTCCTTTTTTGCTTACGTTTAGCATCAAATCTATGTACTTATCGTAGTGCTTTTCAAAAAAGGTGCTGAGGTATAGGAGAGGCTGCGTCAGGGCCTTTTTCTCGCATAGGATCAACGGAATTAGAAGACGTCCCACTCGCCCATTTCCATCAGGAAATGGATGGATAGCCTCAAATTGATAGTGAATCAGCGCCAGTTGAACCAATAGAGGAACAGATGCATTTGAATGAATATATTTTTCAAGGTCGTCCATACATGCCATCGCGTCAGCCGGAGAGGGTGGTACGTAGCGTGCATTTTGAATGAGGCGCGCCCCAATCCAGTTTTGGTCCTTCTTAAATTCACCGGGTACAAAATTGGCTCCTCGATCTGGATTAACGTTAGTCAAAAGAATCTTGTGCATTTCCTGTATCAATCGTTTTGATACGGGAAGATCCTTCAAACGCTTCAAGCCATGATCTAGTGCAAACGTGTAATTTCGAACCTCGCGCGTGTCTGATCGCGCGTTCTGCGCGTTTTTCTCGACTTCGAGCATTAAAAGTTCAGACAACGTCGTCACTGTGCCCTCAATCTTTGAGGAAGCTACAGCCTCGACTCGCTTAAACGGTCGAATTAGCAGATGCGGATTTGGCAATGTCTGGCCGATTCCGCTGAGTTGACCGAGCGCTAACGTCGCCTGCTCCAATGGCTTCGCTAGGCTTCCGATATCCAGGGGGGTTTGCGGAGGCAGCGAATTCGGCAGAAACGCCCCGACACCCTGCGGCGTCTGGACAATCTTGCCCGTGGGGGAGTTAGCAAAGTCATCGGCGTTCATTGACACATCCTTCAATTCGCCCAATACTATTGCATATTAGAAATTGAAATTGCAATTGAAAATTGTATCTTATTGATAAAGAAGGGCTGTTTATATGACCAGGGTTCAGAGCTTCGGTTTCCCCGCTCACCGGAACTGAAGCTCGCTGCACAAAAACGAAGGCCCTTTGATCGGGGTAACTCTTGGCGGAGCACCGATCAAAGGGCCGTGGTGGTCTAACGGGGCGGGCTCGGTAGCAGGGCAGGCTTTCTATCCAGGTCCTGGGGGCTCGACACCCCTCCGCTCCATTTTATCGTCAACGCCTTTTGGGCTTTGACTTAGGGCTTTTTACCCTAGGGGTGGGGGGCGTGTCTAGCAGACGCCTCACTACATCCTCCAGCGGTATCGCGGTTCTAGTCTTTGGCTTGATCGGCGCTGACCTTGGCATACGTAGCTCTGTTTTAAAAGGAACCGATCAAATGTTGGATGTTCAATGGCTCAAAAGCAAAGCCGAAACATGGCTGGACCTTAATACGTTTAATATGGAGACATGCACAAGCTCCGGCGTGTACGTCATATGGCATGGCGGCAACCCGTCGCAGGTAGTGTATGTAGGGCAAGGAAACCCGATAGCCTCTCGTCTTTCGGCGCATCGAAGTGATCGTCGAATTCAGCAGTATGCCAATAAAACGCTTCTCGTTACGTGGGCAACTGTACCGGTAGCCCAACGGGATGGTGTCGAGCGTCATCTCGCTGATCGGTGGACCCCACTAGTCGGAGATGCGCACCCGGATGTGCTGCCGATTGCGGTGAACTCTCCGTTCGGCTAGTAGACGCCTCCATACCGGCCTGCAGAGCCTGGATGGTCTCTATCAGCTTCATGTACTGATACCACGCCCAGGGCGGCTCGTTGCCCTGGGCGATTTTCTCTTTCGCCCAGTGCCGAACTCGGTCTAACTCGTCAATAGACATAGTTTCCATTACCGATACGATAGCGCCTTCCATCAGCAATTGGCAGTCGGCAAAACACCGCCCTCCGCATAGGACGTGTCCGATATTGATTTTTCATTGGCCTGTCACGCTGCCCCATCCTCTGCCGTGTCGATAGGTGTGTCAAGTATATAATCGCGACCGTGGGCTAAAACGACTGCCTGAATTCGACGCCGATGGTGCGCGGCTGATTCACGAACAGGCGAGGTCGCCCCGGAGTTTCCGCCGCAAGTGAACGGCTATCCCCGAGATTCGCCACTTCGTCCGCCAGGTTTTTACCCACGAGCGCAATCTCGAGCGGTCCGCGGGCGAAGGCGACGTGCGCATTGATGAGCCTATAGGAGGGGCGTAATCGAGGAACGCCGGGATTGTTGGCGCCGCTAAAGCTCCTGCCGATGTAGGAGTAGTCGGCGCCGCTGACCAGCTTCCAGCTGCTCGTCAGTTGCATCGTATACAACGCCGATCCATTGCCGGTCCAGTCGGGGACTTGATAAATGGGGGAGCCGACTTGCTGCGGCGACGCCGCTCTCGACTGGGTGATCTTCGCATCCTGATAGCCCACGCCGAGCGATAACTCGAGCGGTTCCGCCGGCCGCGCATGCAATTCCATTTCTCCGCCTTTGCTCTCCGCCGCCCCGGCATTGGCCGTGTACTGGAAACCGCAGGGGAGCAGAATCTCCTGCTGTATGTTCTTCCACTTGATATAGAACGCGGCCGCATCGAAGGTCAGGCGGTGACCGAGCCATGACGTCTTGGTGCCGGCTTCGTAGTTCCACAGCGAGTCGGACTGAAAACTGCGGGTTTGCGCGATCGTGATATTGGGGTCTACCTGATGAAGTGCCGCCACGCAATCCGTCGGGGTGTTCGGCTGCCCCGCCGGTACGATGGGCACGAGTCCGCCGGGCCTAAATCCCTTGGCGACATTGACATAGACCATCTGGTCCGGGGTTAGATGGTAGTCGGCTTCGAATTTCGGATTGATGCCGCTTTCCGTCGTGGTGACGAACGGACTGACGATTGCCCGGCCGCCGCCGGTGGCGATCCCTTCCTCATAACCGGACGAGGAAATCTTCACTTGATACCACCGAAGGCCCGCAGTCAGTTTGAGTGCGTCCACCGGCTGGAAGGACAGCTCCCCGAACGCCGCCGGCTCCTTGATGTCCGTGTGGAAGTCCTGCGCGAAAATCAGATTCGGATAGTCCGGGTTATTCTGGACGCCGCCCAAGGTCGCATCGAGGTTGGGGACCTCGGCGGGCGGATAGTAGGCAGCGAACGGCAAGCGGCCGTGGAAGTCCGAGTAGAATCCGCCCACCACGAATTGAATGGGCCCTTTCAGATCGGAGGCGAAGCGTACTTCCTGGACGAAGCGCTGGTAATTTTTCTCCTCGCTGATTCCGCCCGGCTGCGGTGCGCCGCCGTTGGCCGCCGTGATCGCGGCATACACGAAGTCGCTCTCGTCCTCGGTCTCGAAGACCTTGCGATCGAAATACGCCGTCGATGAGACGAGTTCGCCGATGTCCGTCTTCCAATGCACGGTGAGCGAATACAGTCCCCAAGTGTCGTTGCCGCCTTCGGGAACGTTGAACCAGCGCGCCTGGGTGAAGCTAGACGGAATCATTCTGTTCGGCGTCGGAGCACCACCCTGGGGCGTCGGGATGGGATAGCCGAACCCATTGCCGGGATCCGTCAAGTAATCCGCCATGGGAAAGCCGTTGTAGGTGGCTTTCTGCAGCATCACCCGCGGAGTGATCGTCAGCGCGTCGTTGAGTTTGACCGTGAGGCTCGCGGCCCCGCCGTAAGTGTTGATTTGTCCGACATTGTCGACCGTGGTGATGCCGGTGGTGGCCAGCGGTGTGCAAGTGAGCGCCATGGCCGCCGCCGGGTCGGTGCAGAAGCTACGCTTGAAGTAGCCCGCCTCGGTGTCGTAGAAGCCGCTCAATCGGAGCGCAGCATGATCCGGGATCAACGGAATGTTGACGACCCCGTCGCCGGTCCAGTTTGGCTGATTGGTGTGATCGGTGGAGGAGACGCCGCCATGGACGTTTGCTACGAAATCGTTGAGGTTGGGTTCCTTCGTGATGATGCGCACCACGCCGCCCATCGAGCGCGCGCCATACAGGGTGCCCTGCGGCCCCCGGAGCACTTCGATATGGTCGATGTCGAGAACCCGAGGATCGAGCGAGTCCGGCAGCGGCGTGTCGTCGATATAGAACCCCGTCACATTGTCGCCGGAGATGCCGCGGATCGACACCGTGCGCGCGGTGCCGATGCCGTCCCCGGTGGGCGCGAAAGCCAAATTCGGGACCTTGGTGGCGTAATCGAAGAAGGTATTGATTTCTTTCTGTTGAAGCGCAGCACTGCTGAAGGTCGTCATCGAAAGCGGTACGGTCTGCTCGCTCTGCGAACGCTTCTCGGCAGTGACCGTGATCGTTTCCAGCTCATTCGATGAGGCGGCAGTGTCGGCGGCGAACACGCGCAGCGATCCGATCATTGCCGCAACGCCGATTGCCGCAACGCCTCGCGGCGCGAGGCGATTCTTTGACATTCCCATTGGCATCTCCCCGAAAACGAATACATGTCGGCTTACGGCGTGTCGACGAGACAATGACGGCCGCGCCACTATGAAGGCAAGTATCGGGCCGAAGTTGTTTCAATGTCAAAGAGCTCGCCGCTTCGCTCGCTCGCTCGCGGCGCGGCTTGCCGCTTCGCACGCTCGCTCGCGGCGCGGCTTGCCGGTTCGCACGCTCGCTCGCGGCTCGCGGCTCGCGGCTCGCGGCTCGCGGCGCGCGCCGCGAGCGGAGGCGCGACGGCGGGCTGGGCCTGTGACGGCCGCGGCATGCTAATCTTTGTGCGGTGGCGACGCGCTGAAAACGCGTTCGATTCGAGTGTCGAACATCAAGAATACTGCCAGCTCGATGTCATCCCGGACAAACGGGTGAAGCGCGCTCAGGAGCAAGCATCATGCCATTACCCAGAGAACCTCGGATTCATTCTGTGTCCATCGCGACCCTTCGACCGACTCAGATCACGGTCGGAATGCGCGAGGTGAAGGCGAAGCGCAAGAGCTGGCGCGATCACCCGGATCGAAAAAAAGCGGACTTTCTCGGCACACACCTGATCCCCGTGATCTGGGGCCCCAAGGACGAGTACTACGTCATCGATCATCATCATTTGACGTTGGCGCTGCACCAGGAAGGCGTCAAGAATATCGCGACCACGGTGGTGGCCGATCTGCGGCGGTTGCCGCGCGATGCGTTCTGGGTGTACCTGGACAACCGCGGCTGGATGCATCCCTTCGATGAGGGCGGCCACCGGCGCGGTTACCGAGACGTGCCAAAACGAATCTCGGCTCTGGTGGACGACCCGTTTCGCAGTTTGGCAGGCGAATTGCGTCGGAGCGGCGGCTTCGCCAAGGATACGACGCCGTTCAGCGAATTCCTGTGGGCAGACTTCCTACGCCGCAGGATCAAACGCAAGCTTCTCGACGATGACTTTTCCGCCGCGCTGGTCCGGGCATTGAAATTGGCCAAGAGCAGCGACGCGGATTTTCTGCCCGGCTGGTGCGGACCCATCGCCTGAGCGATGAACAGGCTCCGCGCATTCCATCCGGCCGACGCGCTGGTCGGCCTGTCGCTGGCCGGACTCCTATTGCCCGAGGCGGTTGCCTATTCGGGCTTGGCCAACTTGCCGCCCCAGGCAGGCGTGATCGGATTGTTCGCGGGGCTCGTCTGCTATGCCCTCATCGGCCGCAGCCGTTATGCCATCGTCACCGCCACGTCGTCGTCCGCGGCGGTATTCGCGGCCGCGACCTTGGCGCTGGGCGCCAACGCGGCCGGCCAACGTCTCGCGTTTGCTTCGATTCTGGTGTGTGCGACCGGGATCGCCTTTCTATTGGCCGGCTGCGCACGGTTGGGTGCGATGTCGCACATGATTGCGCGGCCCGTGTTGCGCGGGTTCTCGTTCGGGCTGGCGCTGGTCATCGCGGTGAAGCAGTGGCCGCACATCGTCGGCATACATGTACACAGCACGGACTTCTTGGCCCTGCTCGCCGAAATGTTTCGCAGCATCGGGGCCTGGCAACCGACGAGCCTTGCGGTCGGTGTCTGTGCTCTCCTCGGCCTGTTCATGTTGGAGCGCGTGCGGCACGTTCCGGGCGTGATAGCGGTGATCGTTGCCGGAATTGCTGCCGCGCCGTGGCTCGCCTCCCGCGGCGTGGTGCTGACGGGCCCCATTCATCTGGCCCTGGAAGTGCCCGTGTTCGCGCTGCCTGCGGGAGGCCATTGGCTGCCGCTGGTGGAGTACGCGCTGGCGCTGATGTTCATTCTCTACGCGGAGTCCTACAGTTCGATTCGAACCTTCGCCCTCAAGCACGACGAGCCCATTCAGACGAATCGCGATTTGATCGCGCTTGGTGTCGCCAATGTCGTGTCGGGCGCCTTTCAAGGCACGCCGGTCGGCGCCGGGTATTCGGGGACGTCGGCGAACGAAGCGGCCGGTGGCCAATCGCGCGCCGCAGGCCTGTACGCGGCCGCGACTGTTTTGGCGCTCGTGCTGCTGTTCCTGCCATGGATCGAACGCATACCCGATCCGGTGCTGGCCGCGATCGTCATCCATGCGGTCAGCAAGTCGTTGCGCCCGGCTGTTTTCCGACCGTACTTTCTCTGGCAACGCGATCGGCTGGTCACGCTGACCGCCGTGGCGGCCGTCATCGTGTTCGGCATGCTCGACGGGCTTCTCGCGGCAATCGCCTTCAGCGTTGCGATGCTGCTTCATTCATGGTCGAGTCCCCGGCTCTCCGTGCTCGGGCGCCTGGGCGCCCACGATTTCGTCAGTGTCGAACGCTTTCCTGAGGCGGCGTGCACGCCGGGCATTCTGGTGTTGCGGCCCGAAGAGCCACTGTTCTTCGCCAACGCCGAGCCGCTGCTCGCCCTGGCGCGGCACCGCGTATTGCAACAAACAGATGTTCGGCTGGTCGTTCTCAGCCTCGAGGAATCGCCTGATCTGGACGGCACGGCGCTCGAATGCCTGGGCGAGTTCGCGGCCTGGCTCGCCGCGCGCAAGATTGCGATGCGCGTTGCCCGGCTGAAAGAGGCCAGCCGCGACGCCTTGATGCGCGCCAACTTCCATACGCTGCCGGTGAGCGAGCTTGATTATTCCAGCGTGGATGACGCCGTGAGCGGCAGCGCGCCGGGCGCTTCCGCACGGTGAGAGATACGACCCCGCCGCCGCGCCGACCGCTTCGGCACGATGAAAAGACAACCGCCGCCGCGCCGACCGCTTCCGCGATGAAAAGATAACCCCGCCGCCGCACCGATCGCCTTCAGTTTCCCGGCAGCCCCGGCGTGCCTTTCGCGCTCACTGTACCGCTGACGGTCTTGGGATCGACGGTGATGCCCTTGAGCTTGGCTGCCACATCCGGGGGCACATCTTTTTGATGGCGGCCGCCAAGGTATTGCGCGAAAAAGCCTTCCATCGCGGTGACCATGGCCAAATTGTTGATGGGCCGGGCAAAACCATGGCCTTCATCCGGTGCGACCAGATATTGGACGGGTTTGCCGTTGTCGCGCACGGCGGCGACGATTTGATCGCTTTCGCGAATGTTGACGCGTGGATCGTTCTTGCCTTGCACCACCATCAGCGGCGTCACGATCGACTTTGCCTGAGTCAACGGAGATTCGGCGATGAGCAAGGCCTTGCCTGACGGGGTCGTCGGGTCCGCCATGCGCGTGTACATCTGCTTGCGACCGGCCTCCCAGTACGGCGGAATCGCGTCGAGCAAGGTGATGAGATTCGAGGGCGCCACGATGGCCACGGCTGCCGCATACACTTTCGGCGTAAACGCGACGCCCGCAAGGGTGGCGTAGCCGCCGTACGAACCGCCCGTAATGCCGACCCGCGCGGGGTCCGCAATTCCCGCGGCTACCAGGGCGTTCACGCCCCAGGTCAAATCATCCTGCATTTTGCGGCCCCATTCACCATTGCCGGCATTGAGGAATTTCTTGCCGTACCCGGTCGAACCGCGGAAGTTGGCCTGCAATACGGCGTAGCCGCGGTTGGAGAGGAACTGAGCGAAGGTGTCATAGCCGAAAGAGTCGCGCGCCCAAGGACCGCCATGCGGATGCACGATCAAGGGCAGATTCTTCGCCGGCAGGCCTTTCGGCAGCGTCAGATACGCCGGAATATCCAGCCCGTCCGACGAGCGGTAGTGATATGGCTTGCGCTGCGCGAGCGCTTCGCGCGGCAGCTCATCCCGAATCCGATACTGCTGCGTTAGGCGCTGCTCCTTGCGGTTCCAAACGTAGGTCACACCGGGCTCGGTGTCGCCGTAGGCGCTGACGATCCATAGATTTTCGTCATTGGACGTCGCGCCGAAGGCGATCTCTCGGCCGGGAAGCTTCGCCTGCAGCCAGTGATAGTCCTTCTCGAAGGCCTTGTCCTTGAAGTAGCGTCGAACGGTGTCGTCCTCGTATTCGGTGAAGAGGAGGCGGTGGTCGACCTCCGACAGCTTGCCGCTGGCGATGTCGACCCGCTTTTCCGGATCGCTTTCCACTTTGACGGCCGCGCCCGTCGCCGGGTCCAGCAGTTCCAGTTCGACCAGGTCCAATGATCCCTTGTTGGTGACCAGGTAGACCTGCCGGTTGGCTGCGTCGAAGCCGTAGACGTCGCAGTTCTCCAGCACGGTGCAGGTGTAAATCGGCTTGAAGCCATCGGCATCGACCCGCAGGATCTCGGTATCGCCCGCGGGGTTCGTGCGCTCCGCGAGGCGCAAGACACCGTCGTGATCGAAGTCCCAACCGGCAATGTTCTCGGTGTTCTTGCGCAGCAACGTCTTCTCGCCGCTCGATAGGTGCAGCTCATACAGATCGTGCCAGTGCGCATCGCGGTCGTTCAGGCCGATGTAAAGAATGTCCGGCTTGGCTCTCGGCACGGCGTAGATTTGAGTGCGCACGCCCTTGAGGTTGGTGAGTGCGCGCGTGGGCGGCACGCCGGTTTTAGGATCCGCCGCCACCGTCGGGTCGATGGCATAGATGTTGAAATTTTCATCGCCGCCCGAATCCTGCGAGTACAGGATGTACTTCGAATCGTGACTCCAGAAATAGCTGCGGATGGGCCGCGCCGCCTCCGCGCTGACGGGACGCGCCGCGCTGAACGGTTCGTCCGCGCCCTTCACCCAGATATTGCGCGTACCTTTGTAAGGCTTCAGAAACGAAATGAAGTGGCCGTCCGGCGAAATCTGCGCGCCTGCGATCGCGACCTCGCCGAAGAACAAGTTGCGGTCGATGAGCGGCGGCTGTTCGGCCGGGGCCGCCATGGGCGCCGCGGCGCCGACCAATCCCGCAACGGTCAATAAAATTTGCTTCATTCCTGCTCCCGCACTATTTGCCGCTGAAATTCGGCGCCCGCTTGTGACGAAACGCCTGCACGCCTTCTGCAAAATCCTGGGTGTCACCGAGTTCGGCTTGGGCGTGCGCCTCGACCGCCAATTGTTCGGCCAGCGTGCGGGGCAGTTCCGCATTGAAGACCTGTTTGATGCGTTGAAACGCCTGCGTGGGACCGGCGGCGAAGCGGCGGGCGATGGACTCCGCTTGCGACTGCAGCGCCGCATCTTCCGCGCAGGCCCAGATGAGCCCCCAGTCCGCCGCATCCGCGGCCGTCAACGCGTCGCCCAGCAGCGCCAAGCCCTTGGCGCGTGCGGTGCCCACCAGCCGCGGCAAATGAAATGTGCTGCCGAGATCGGGCATGAGGCCGAGCTTGGGTGCGAACAACTGGAGAAACGTGGCGGAGCGCGCCGCCAGCACGATGTCGCCGACCAGCGCGAGGCTCACGCCGGCGCCCGCGGCGACGCCGTTGACCGCGACCACGACCGGCACGCGCATTTGATACCAGGATTCGACCATCGGGTTGAAATGTTCTCGCAAGCTCGTGCCGATATTCTCGCCGCGGCTGCGCTGCGGATCGCCCAGGAGATCATCGCCCATGAGATCGGCGCCGGAACAGAAGGCGCGTCCGGACCCGGTGAGCACGACGGCACGAATGCCGGGGTCGGAGTCGATTGCAGCCGCTGCTGCGCGCAAATCCGTGATCAGGGCCAGATTCAGGGCATTCAATCGGTCCGGCCGGTTGAGGGTCACATGGGCGATGCCTTCTCGCCGTTCGAATAACAGAGTGTCGAATTGCATGATGGTTCCGTGGTGGGGCCTCGAGATTAAAGGAGACGAGGGCGCAATCGCGACCTAGTGTGCGGCGCAGCGGACTCAGCCATAATGTCAGAAATCACGTCAATGATCCCAACTCGGTGCGGAGCCGTCCATGCCCATCCCTGAGATTCTGCGAGGCCGCTTGCGACTGCCCGTCGTCGGCGCGCCCATGTTCATCGTGTCCACTCCGCGCTTGGTGCTGGCACAGTGCAAGGCCGGCGTGGTGGGTTCCTTCCCGGCGTTGAATGCGCGGCCCGCGGCGCAGCTCGATGACTGGCTGGCGGAGATCACCAGCGAGCTTGCGGCCTACAGCCGCGCGAACCCCGAGGCCAAGGTGGCGCCGTTCGCGGTGAACCAGATCGTGCACAGCAGCAATGATCGGCTGGAGCATGATGTCGCGCTGTGCGTGAAGCACCGGGTACCCATTGTCATCACCAGTCTTCGGCCGCCGGCCGAAGTGGTTGCCGCCGTGCATGGCTACGGCGGCGTCGTGTTTCATGATGTCATCAATCTACGCCACGCCGAAAAGGCCGCCGCGCAGGGCGTGGACGGCATCATCGCGGTGTGCGCCGGTGCGGGCGGCCATGCCGGCGTGTTGAGCCCATTCTCCCTGGTCAAGCAGATTCGCGAGATTTATCCCGGAACGATCATCCTGTCGGGGGCCATGAGCACGGGAGCGGACGTATTGGCCGCGCAGGCGCTGGGCGCGGATCTCGCCTACCTCGGGACGCGCTTCATCGCCACCGAGGAGGGCAACGCCAGCGCCGAGTACAAGCAAATGCTCGTGGACAGCCGCGGCGAGGACATCGTCTACACCTCGTTGTTCAGCGGCGTCGCCGGCAACTACCTGCGCGGCAGCGTCGTGCGCGCGGGTCTCGATCCCGACAAACTCCCCGAAGCCGACAAGACGAAAATGAATTTCGGCACCGGCGGCAACACCGAGCTCAAGGCGTGGCGGGACATCTGGAGCGCCGGTCAGAGCGTCAGCGGCATTCACGATATCGAGACGGTCGAGGCGCTGGTCAGCCGGATGGCGCGGGAGTACGAGGCGGCGCGGGCGCGGATCGGTAATTAGCCGAATTGCATGTCGAAAGCCATGAGAGCATTTCTCAAGCATTGACGTCTATAGATTGAGATAATTGCTGCCATTCTCATCAGAGGCGTCCAATTGCGTTTAAGCGCCGATCAATTAACCGCTTCTTTGGCTAAGGGCCTCGCGGGCATATACCTGGTTTCCGGCGATGAGCCGCTGCTGGTCGGCGAGGCGGCGGACGCCATTCGCGCGGCTGCGAGGGCGGCCGGCTACGCGGATCGCACGGTGTTTTTCATCGACCGCAGTTTCGCCTGGGATGAACTGCGGCATGCGAGCCAGTCGCTGTCGTTGTTCGCAGAGCGACGGCTGTTCGAGCTGCGGATGCCGAGCGGCAAGGCGGACAAGGGTTCGCAGCAACTGGCCGAATTGGCGGCGCAGCCGCCGCCCGATGTCGTGTGCCTGGTCGTCACCGACAAGCTCGACAAGAAGGCGAGCGATGCGCCCTGGGTCAGGGCCGTCGAGAAGCACGGTGTTTGGGTGCCGGTATGGCCGGTGGAGACGGCGGCGTTGCCGGGTTGGCTGCGCGGGCGCGCCAGGAGCCTGCGCGTGGAACTCGACCCTGCAGCCGCGCAACTCATCGTCGACCGCGTCGAGGGCAACCTCCTGGCCGCAAAGCAAGAGTTGGAGAAACTGAGCTTGCTGGCCGACGGCAAACCCATCAGCGCCGACCTGGTATTGCGGTCGGTCGGCGATAGCGCTCGCTACGACGTGTTCCAACTTGCGGAAGCGGCCGCTGCGGGCGATGCGGCGCGAGCCCTGCACGTGCTTCTCGGTCTCAAGAGCGAAGGAGTGGAACCGACGCTGATCCTGTGGTCGCTGGTGCGCGAATTGCGCGGACTATGGCAGGCGCGGGAACGCGAGCGGCTGCGCTCCCCGGCACGGGGGAGCGCCTGGAACCTCGCGGCTACGCCCTCGGCGCGCGCGTTGTCGCGATACAAGACGCTGCCGCTGGGCCGCCTGCTCATGCAGGCAAGCCATACGGACCGGGTGATCAAGGGACTGGCGATGGGCGATGCATGGAGCGCGCTCACCGCCCTCACCGGCGGCCTTGCCGGTGCTTTGCAAGCGAGCGCGGATTCAGGCAGGGTGTCCGTATGAACCCCATGGGTATTTTCGGCGGAACCTTCGATCCGATTCACTACGCGCATTTGCGCACGGCGTTCGAGCTGCAACAAGCGCTGCGATTGAAGGAGATACGATTTCTTCCGGCCGGCAACCCGCCGCACCGCGATCGGCCTTTCGCCGACCCGCAGCTGCGGCTGCAAATGGTGCAGCTGGCGACCGCCGGTCAAGCCGGTTTCGTCGTGGACGATCGCGAGGTGCGCAAAGAAGGTCCGTCCTATTCGGTCGAAACCCTGGCCGAGCTGCGGCACGAGTATCCGGACCGAAGCCTGTGCTTGATCGTGGGCATGGATGCCTTTTTGAGCTTGCCGAAATGGCATCAGTGGCAGGAGCTGCTGCAGCTGGCTCACTTGGTGGTCGCCCATCGTCCGGGCTGGCGCGCCCCGGGTATGGGGCCGCTCGGCGAACTGCTGGTCGATCGCGGCACCGGCCGGATCGGCGATTTGCACGAGTCGCGAGCGGGCTGCATTTATATCCACGCGGTCACGCAGCTGGAGATTTCGTCCACCGAAGTCAGGCAGCTGATCGGCATGGGCCGAGATCCGCGCTTCCTCATGCCGGATGCAGTGCGTAAACTCATCCTGGATACCCAATGTTATTCCAAACCACGGACAACGTAGTGCCAGTCAAGAAGACCCCGAGCAGTAAAATAAACGACCGCAAAAAAGCGGTTATCAATCCCCAGACCGCCGGCAAGCCGAAGGCGGCCAGCAAACTCAAAACCGCCGACAATCGCAAAGTTGCCAAGGCGAGACCGTCGCTCAAGACCGTGGTGACCGACGCCTTGGCGGACATGAAAGCCTTGGAAGTCAAAGTGCTGGATGTGCGCGGCCTCACCGACATCGCGGACTTCATGGTGATCGCAAGCGGGACGTCCGATCGCCACGTGCGCTCCGTTGCGCAACGCGTGGTCGAAAAGACCAAGGAGGCGGGGTTCCGTCCGCACGGCGTCGAAGGCCAGCAGGACAGCGAGTGGGTGCTCATCGATTTGAGCGAGATGATCGTGCACGTCATGTTGCCGCGCGTGCGCGAGTTCTACGGACTCGAGAAACTGTGGGACATGACGGCGGCGAAGCGCGCCGCGCGCGCTTGAGTTCGGCGCGCCGCTCGCATGAAATGCCGGTTGATCGCTGCCGGTACGCGTCTGCCCGATTGGGTCAATAGCGGGTTTCGCGAATACCAGAAGCGATTGCGCGGACCCCTCGCGTTGGAGTTGCACGAGATCCCGGTCGCGACGCGCCGGGCGGGCGAGAATCCCCAGCGTGCGATCCAAAGGGAAGGGGCCGACATGCTCGCGGCACTGGGGAAGGACGACTATGTCGTGGCGCTCGAAATCACCGCCAAGGCGATGAACACAGAGCAGCTGAGCACTTGGCTTGCCGAGCGCATGAGGGATGGCCGCCCGCTCGCGCTGTTCATCGGCGGCCCCGACGGCTTGTCGCCGCAATGCCGCGAACGGGCCGATCAGAGCTGGTCCTTGTCGCCGCTGACGCTGCCGCACGGGCTGGTCAGAGTGGTGGTGGCCGAACAGATCTACCGCGCCACGAGTCTGCTTGCCGGCCACCCCTATCACCGAGCTTAAGGTACCGAGGTTCGGTATCCTGGCAACATGTCCCAAGATTTCGTTTATCTGGCCTCGGGGTCGCCTCGAAGGCGCGAACTGCTGCAACAGATCGGGGTATCGTTCCGCGTGGTCGGAACCGCGGTCGACGAGGCGGTATTGCCGGATGAGGCGCCTCTGGCCTACGTCACTCGTCTCGCGGCGGCTAAAGCTGCTGCCGGGTGGGAAAGGAGCCGCGACGCTCACCAGATCCCCGTATTGGCGGCCGACACGGCGGTGGTGTTGGACGGACAGATCCTGGGCAAACCTGCCGATCGGCAGGATGCCGAGGGCATGCTGAGGCAGCTCTCCGGCCGCACTCATGAGGTGCTGACCGCCATCGCCTTGCGGACCGTGAACGGCCTTCAATCCAGGATCAGCCGCAGCGAGGTCACCTTTCGCGGCATCGCTGCCGCCGAAGTCCGGGCGTACTGGGAAACCGGGGAACCGAGCGACAAGGCGGGTGCCTATGCCATACAAGGCCGAGGCGCCATTTTCATCGCCGATCTGCGCGGCAGCTACTCCGGCGTGATGGGACTGCCGCTCTTCGAAACCGCCGAACTCCTGGGGAACGCCGGGCTCGCTCTCCTTGGAGCGCATCTCGGACCATCAGCCCGATGAGCACTGAAATTCTGGTCAACGCGAGTACTCACGAGGCGCGCGCCGCGGTGGTCGAGAACGGTGTTCTGCAGGAGGTGTTTCTCGAGCGCGCCAGCCGCCGCGGGCTGATCAGCAACATCTACAAGGGACGCGTGTCGCGGGTGCTTCCGGGCATGCAGGCGGCATTCATCGACATCGGCATGGAACGCACCGCGTTCCTGCATGCCTCGGACATATTCGATCCGCGCCACGCGGACACCGGGATCGAGGCGCCGCGCACGGAGAACATCCGCTCGCTGGTGTCCGAAGGCAACGAGATCTTGGTCCAGGTCGTGAAAGATCCGCTGGGGACCAAGGGCGCGCGCTTGACCACGTACATCACGCTGCCCTCTCGATACCTCGTGTACATGCCGAAGGGCCATGGCGTCGGCGTTTCGGCGCGGATCGAAACCGAGAGCGAGCGCGAGCGCCTGCGCGCCGCGGTGCTGGCCGGCATCGAGCCCGGAGAGAATGCGGGTTACATCGTGCGCACGGCCGCGGAAGATGCGCCGGCGGAGGCCTTGCGCAACGACATGATGTATTTGCGCAAGCTGTGGGAGTTCGTGCGTCAGACGGGCCTGCGGACCCAGCCCGGCAACCTGGTGCACGCGGATTTGCCCTTGCATTTGCGCGTGCTGCGCGACTTGCTGCGGCCGGATGTCGATAAGGTGCTGATCGATCAGGCGAGCGCGCATCGCGAGATGCACGAGTTCGCCGGTACCTTCATGCCGGACGCGCTGCCGCGCATCGATCTGTATGACGAGGCGCGGCCGGTATTCGAATTGCACCACGTCGAGGAGGAAATCCAGAAAGCCTTGGAGCGAAAAGTCTCGCTGAAATCCGGCGGCTATCTGATCATCGATCAGACCGAGGCGATGACGACCATCGACGTCAACACCGGTGCGTTCGTCGGTCATCGGAATTTGGAGGAAACCATTTTCCGCACCAATCTCGAGGCGGCCGTGACCATCGCGAGACAATTGCGCCTGCGCAATCTGGGCGGCATCATCATCATCGATTTCATCGACATGGAAGAGCCGGATCACCGCCGCCAAGTCATCCAAGCCTTGGAAAAGGCGCTCGCCGACGATCACGTGAAGACCAGCATCTCATCGGTATCGCCCTTGGGATTGGTGGAGATGACGCGCAAACGCACGCGCGAGAGCTTGGAGCATCTCTTGTGCCAGCCCTGTCCAACCTGCGAAGGGCGCGGTTTCGTGAAGTCGGCGGAAACCGTGTGTTACGAGGTGTTTCGCGAAATAATGCGTCAATCCCGCCAGTTCGACTGTCAGCAGCTGATGGTACTGGCTCATCAGGACGTCATCGAACGTTTGCTCGACGAGGAATCCTCGGCGCTGGGCGAATTGGAACTGATCACCGGCAAGCCGATTCGCCTGCAGACCGAATCGCTATATACCGTCGACCAATACGACGTCGTCCTGATGTAAATGCGCGTGCGTAGGGCCGGAAAAATCCTGCTGCATTGTTTCGCGGGACTCCTGGGTCTGCTGCTCCTTCTGATATTGGCCCTCAAGCTCGCGCTCGACCGCGCGCCTGCGTACCAAGCCGAGATCAAGCAATGGGTGCACGCGCAAACCGGATACCACATTGTATTCGCCGGCGTCTCGCCGTCGTTTCGCTGGTATGGACCTGAGCTGCATTTCCAGGGGCTGGAGCTGCGCTCCAAAGACGACCGCCGGGTCTTGGCACGCGCCGCCGGCGGCCGAGTCGCGGCCGATATCTGGCAGCTGATCAGCAGCGGCAAGCTGCTGGCCGGGAGGATCGAGCTCGATTCGCCGAACATCGTGATCACGCGCTTGGGCCCCACCAGCTTTGCGTTGGCATCGGAGATCAAACTCGGCGGCGGCAACGACGCTTCGCTCGAAACGCTCACGCTCAACGATCTGCCCGCGGGCAAGTTCGCGATTCGCCACGCCGTGGTCACGATGCAAAACTGGAATGCGGCGTTGCCGCAGCTGGCATTGCGCGACGTCAATTTGGACGTTCGACGGGGCGATGAGGGTCTGTCGGCGGTTTTCAATGCGCATCTGCCTCCGGCGCTCGGCGGAATTCTGAACGTCAGCGGCAACGCACACGGTCTGGAGCGGTTGCAATTGCTGGATTGGAACGCGTCCGCGTGGGCGCGCGATATTTCTTTCGCGGGATGGCGCATGTTGCTGCCGGAATTTTTGAGCCGGCTCGACGCCGGCAACGGCGCGTTCGAATTGGCGGCGAGCGGGACAGGCGGGATACTGACCCATGCGGATCTCGATTTTTCGGCTCAGGGCGTGGTTACGCAGCAGAACGATGGCCCGGGCGCGAAATTCGAACAAATCAGCGGTGCACTTCGCGTCATCCACGCGGGCGATCGCTGGAGCCTCTCGGGCAAGCACCTACGAGCGATGCGCTCGGGCCGCCGGGACCCTGACTCGCAGTTCGACGTAAGTTGGCGAGGCGACGACGCGGGCTTGCTGGATTTGCGCGCGAGCGCGACCTACCTGCGCGCCGATACCCTGCTGCCCTTCAGCGGACTGCTGCCGGACGCGCGCGTGCGCCAGCGGCTGCACGAGATCGCACCGACCGGCGAGTGGTTGGATACGGTGGTCGCGTTGGCCCGTCCTTCGGTAACCGCTCCGTGGCGGCTGCAGGTCCAGGCGAAATTCCGCGACGTCGGCTTTGCGCCGATGGGCCGTGCGCCGGGTCTGCGGGGTCTGACCGGAGCGATTGCCGGCACCGAAAGCGGCGGGCACGTCAACATCGACAGCCACTCGGCGGTGTTCTCCTGGCCGGGACAGTTCTCCCAGCCCGTAGATCTCGCGACACTGAAGGCTACCTTGTATTGGAAGCGCACGGATGATGAGTTGCTGGTCGCCGCGCCCGATTGGACCATGAATAACCGCGACGCGGGCGTGCACGGGCAGGTCGCTTGGGCTGTGCCCGCCGACGGCTCATCGCCGATACTGACGCTGGTCGCTGCGGTGGAGAACGGCAACGCCGCCAACGCGCGCAATTATCTTCCGCGCGAGCGCATAGGACCGGGGTCGCTCGCCTGGTTGGACCGAGCATTCGTGGCGGGACGCCTGTCGCGCGCCGATGTCGTCCTGCGGGGACCGATATGGCACTTTCCGTTTCGCGACGGCAGCGGCATTTTCCTGGCGCGCTGCGCGCTCGACGGAATGACGCTGGATTACGGCGAGGGGTGGCCGCGCGCCGAAAATCTAGCCGCGCAGGCGGAGTTTCGCAACGAAGGCATGACCGCGCGTTTTATCTCCGGACGGGTGGGCGGGCTTCCGATCGGTTCGGCCGATGCGCGTTTCCCCGACTTCAAGGCGGGTGAACTGGAAATGCATATCGGCGCGAGCGGCGATGCCGCCGACGCACTCGCCTTTTTGCGCGCCTCGCCGCTCGATGCGTCGGCCGAGCATGTGTTTTCGGGCGTCGAGGCCAAGGGCTCGATGCAAACACGCGTGGAACTGTTCCTGCCCTTCAAGGATTTCGTGCATCGACGCGTTTTGGTGCATGGACACATGGAGGGCGTGACGCTGGGCCGTCCGGGGGTGACGGTGACGGCGACCGACTTGAGCGGCGATTTCGATGTCGACGGTGCACAAGTGGCCCGCGCCGATGTTCACGGCCGCATTTTGGGGGGCGCGTTTCAAATGCAGGCCCGGGCGCCGCGCAACCGGCCGCTGACCCGCACCCAACTTGAATTTCGCGGTACGTTCAGCGGCGATGCCTTGCGCGCGGCACTGGCATTGCCGCCCGCCATATCGATCGGCGGGCAAACGGACTGGCGGGCCGTATTGAAAATGGCGCCGGAGCCCAATCGCGAACGCAGCCTGCGCATCAGCAGCAATCTTGCCGGTCTCGAGATGAAGCTGCCGGCACCTTTGGATAAAGCGGCAGACGTTCCGATGCCGTCTTGGTTCGACATCCAATGGCCGGCAGCCGGCGGTGCCCAAGGACGCCTCGCCCTGGGGTCCGTGGTGAGCGGTTCCTATGCGCTGGATTCCGATGCCGGCGGCGTACGGCTCGCGCGTCTGGCATTGTCGTTCGGCGCGGGCGAGTCGGATTCGTATCGCCGCGAACAACGCGTCAACGTGGGCGGATCGGTCGGACGCCTGGATCTCGCGGGTTGGCTCGAGCTCAAGCCCACCGATAAGAACGCCAAGCCGCTCGCGGAGTACTTACGCACGGCCACGCTGAACGTTGCCGAGCTCGACTATCTGGGGTTGGCGTTCCGCGACGTGTCGTTGGAGTTGGCGGTGGCGGAGGGCGGCGTCCTGCGCATTACGGTCGGGGGCCCCAATGTGGCCGGGACGATTGCACTGCCGAGCGCCGGCGATTCGTCCGCGCCGTGGGATCTGCGGTTCGATCGGCTGCATTTTGACCTGGCATCCGGGCCGGAGCAGCAGGAGGGCGCCGGCGGTGATCAAGCGTCCTCGGCCGGCGCGACGCTTGGCGATCCGCGCAGCATCCCGGCGATCAATTTCCACGCTGCGGAACTGCGCTGGGGGGAACGGCAGTACGGCGACGTGCGGGGAGTTCTCGTCAAACTGGACGACGGCGTCAGCCTGAAGGAGCTGACCGTTGCCAGTGCCAGTTTCAACGTGACGGCGACCGGCGACTGGCGCGGCACGGATTCAGGACTGGGCAGCCTCGAGGGTGCGCTGACCAGCAGCGACGTGCTGGCCACCCTGAAGCAATTGGGCTACGTTCCGGTGATCGAGGCCAAAGCGGGACGCATGGATTTCAAGTTGAACTGGGCCGGTGCGCCGACGGGAGATGCCCTCAGCCAGGCGGCGGGACATGTGCAACTGTCCTTGGACAAGGGTCAGATCGTCGGGCTCAACCCCGGCGCCGGGCGCGTATTGGGCCTAACCAGCGTCGCTGCGCTGCGCAGACGGTTGGCTTTGGATTTCAGCGATCTTACCGACAAGGGCCTGGCGTTCGACACCGTTCGCGGCGACTTCGACCTGCGCGACGGCAACGCCTACACCGAGAACCTGCTGGTCAAAGGACCGGCGGCGGAAATCGGCCTAATTGGACGGGTAGGCTTGAAAAACAAGGATTACGACCAAACTGCGGTGGTAACCGGCAGCAGTAGTTCGCTGCCCCTGGCAGCCTTCGCGGGCGGACCCGTCGTGGGCGCGGCCGTGCTTCTTTTCACTCAAGTGTTCAAACAACCGCTGAAGGGCCTGACACGAGGGTATTATCGAATAACCGGCAGTTGGGATAATCCGATTGTCGAACGTATCAAGAGTGCAGACGCGCCCGCGGCGTCCGCGGAGGCGCCGAAGTAGATGGGCAAAGTTGCCGCAATTCAAATGACCTCGAGCCACATCGTCGCGGACAATTTGGCCGCCGCCGGCAGCTTGTTGCGTGAAGCCAAGGACTTAGGGTGCGATATCGCCTGCCTACCGGAGAATTTTTCGTTCATCGGCCTGCGCGACGCCGACAAGCTCGAAGTCGCCGAAACGGACGGCGCGGGCCCCGTGCAGTCGTTCTTGAGCGACACGGCGCGGCAACTGAAGATGTGGATTCTGGGCGGCACCATCGTCATCCGCGGCGACACCGAGCGTCGCGTTGCCAACTCCTCGCTGTTGATCGACGCCGCCGGGAGGCGGGTGGCGCGGTACGACAAGATACATTTGTTCGATGTCACCATTCCGGGGCGCGACGAGCAATATCGCGAATCGACTCATGTCACTCCGGGCCGCGAACTGGTCATTGCGGACACGCCGGCCGGAAAGCTCGGACTCTCGGTCTGCTACGACATGCGATTTCCCGAACTCTACCGTGAGCTCGTGTCCCAGGGCGCCGAGTGGCTGGCGATGCCTGCGGCGTTTACGGTGCCCACCGGCCGTGCCCATTGGGAGACGCTGCTCCGGGCGCGCGCCATCGAAAACCTATGTTACGTGGTGGCGCCGGCGCAGACCGGTACGCATACCAGCGGTCGCGAGACCTACGGCGATTCGCTCATCGTTGATTATTGGGGCCAGGTGGTAGCTCGCTTGGCAAAAGGTGCCGGAGTGATAACCGCGGAGATTGACCTTGCCAAAGAAGCAGAAACACGCGCGCGCTTTCCCGCGCTCGATAACCGGCAACTGGGGTTGCCCGACGCCGCAACGGTGCTGACATGAATGCGCGCACCGAGGAATTGGGCGAGCCCATGTTCGCCGTAGCCGAAAAAATGATTCTCGCGCCGTCGGGTCTCAATGAGAACCGATTGTCGACGGTGCTCGACGCTCTCATGAGCGGCGGTGTCGATTACGCCGACCTGTATTTCCAATTGTCGCGGGAGGAATCCTGGTCGCTCGAAGACGGTATCGTCAAAGAGGGATCGCACAGCATCGAGCAAGGCGTCGGCGTGCGCGCCATCAGCGGCGAGAAGACCGGCTTCGCCTACACCGACGAAGTGCTGCTGCCGGCGTTGATCGAGGCGTCCGACGCCGCGCGCGCCATCGCTCGCAGCGGCGGCCGTAACGCGGTGAAGGCATGGCAACGCCCGCTGACTCATCGGCTGTACCTGCCCGTCGATCCGCTCGACGCGATACGCGACGAGGACAAGGTGGCGTGGTTGATGCGCATCGATGCCGACACGCGCCGCATCGACCCGAGAGTCAAGCAGGTCATGGCGTCGCTGGCGGCGGTGCATGAAGTGATACTGATCGCGACCAGCGACGGCACGCTGACGGCGGATGTCCGGCCTCTGGTGCGGGTCAATGTGTCGGTCATCGTCGAACAGAACGGCCGGCGCGAGCAGGGCTACAGCGGGGGCGGCGGACGCTTCGGACTGGACGAATTGTTGCGCGGCGATGAGCCTTTTGCGCATGGCCGCGAGGCGGTGCGCCAGGCGCTGGTCAATCTCGAGGCGGTGGCGGCGCCGGCCGGCGCCATGACCGTGGTGCTGGGGCCGGGCTGGCCGGGAATCCTATTGCACGAGGCCATCGGTCACGGGCTGGAAGGCGATTTCAATCGCAAGGGTACGTCCGCGTTCTCGAATCGCATCGGTCAAAAAGTGGCCGCGGATGAAATCACCGTGGTCGATGACGGCACCCTCGAACGGCGCCGCGGTTCCCTGAACGTCGATGATGAAGGCACCCCGACCCAGTGCACGACGCTGATCGAGCAGGGCGTGCTGCGCGGCTACATCCAAGACAAGATGAATGCGCGCTTGATGGGCATGCCGGCGACCGGCAACGGCCGCCGCGAATCCTTCGCGCACATGACGTTGCCGCGCATGACCAATACTTACATGCGCTCGGGCTCGCGTGCCCCGGAAGAGATCATCGCCTCGGTCGAGAAGGGTTTGTATGCCGTCAATTTCGGCGGCGGCCAGGTCGACATCACCTCCGGCAAATTCGTGTTCTCGGCCAGCGAGGCCTACTTGATCGAGAACGGCAAGCTCGGCGCCCCCGTCAAAGGCGCCACCCTGATCGGCAACGGTCCTGATGTCCTGCAGCGCGTGAGCATGGTCGGCAACGACCTGAAGCTCGACGGCGGGGTCGGGACGTGCGGGAAGGAAGGCCAGTCGGTCCCTGTCGGAGTGGGTCAACCCACTCTGCGCATCGATGCGCTGACGGTCGGCGGTACCGGCTGACGCCGTGACGGAGGGCGGCGACGCTCGCCGCGCCCGGAGCAACCCCGACGACGCCGGCGGCGGCCGATTCGCGGCGCGCAAGTATCTGCGCGTTTGCGCAGGGATTGGCAATTTCATGCATGGCGCCGCGCAAGCAGAATCGTCGCGCGGTACTTCCAGGAGGAAGCCCTAATCGCCGAGGGGGAGACCGGGATGTGCAGCCGCGGCGCGGGCGGGACGTTCGGGCAGAGCGTCCTGCCTGCCCTTACCGACGGACAGGCACCCCCAGCGCTTACGCAACCAGCGGTTCATCGGGTCTGAGTAGAATCGCGCGACCCATTCGCCCAACAGGCCAGCGCCGAGAATGACGCCGACGAACAGGATGGGCACACCCCGGAGAGGCTTTCCGGCCGCCACGAAGAGTTCGTATAGCGCAAACACGACGAACATGTGCGTTAGATAAACTTCGTAACTACGTCGGCCGAGCGTGACGAGAGGAGAGAGGATGCGCGGACTCCTCCACCGAGTTTGTGAGGCGGCCGCAATGACCATGCAGGTTCCGATTGCGAGCATCGTCATATCGAGGCCGCTGCGGCCAAGACCCCACGCATCGGCCCGGATCGAGAAACCCAGGATGAAGATCAGCACTGCCGTACCAAGGCCGCCGAGCATCCGGAGCGTGGAGCGGGGAAGCTCCGTCCGGTTGAGCGCAATCGCGGTGAGACAACCGAGCGCTATGGCATCCATGCCTCCCAGATAAGAACATTCCTTCCAAATCTCATTGCCATGGGCGAGGGCGGTACGCCCGAACGGCCCGAGCACGACGAACACCAGAAGCACGCCCACCATCAGCTTGCCGCGGCCGAGCAGCCGGCATATCGGCGGAAAAAACAGATAGAACGTCTCCTCGACCGAGAGTGACCAAAGAATATCCCAACTACCCGGAAGATATCCTCGTCGCGCCTCCAGAAGATTGACGTGAAAGGTGAGTGCCGCAATCAGCGCGCGGCCGAGGCCTCCTGTCTTTGCCGAGATGACGAAATTCTCGAGACCCGCGGCATGAAGCGTACTGAGAATGACGAGCAACAGCAGGAGCAGCGGCGCAATCCGGGCAATGCGCAACACGTAAAAGTCACGCACGCCGATGGCGGAAAGTGAACCCCATCGCCGAAGCGTCGTCGACGTGATGAGGAAGCCGGAGACCGCGAAGAACATCTGCACGCCATTCTGGCCGTTCCACACCAATGAAGACACCAGCCGGTCGGGAAGTCCTTCGGTGTAGGGTACGTGTGCGATGAACAGACGCATGTTGACGTGGTTCATCAGCACAAACAAGATTGCCAGTCCGCGAAGGGCATCCACCCCGTCGAGCCGCATCCAGCTGCGGGGTTGAGTGGTGCGCTTCGCTACGGTCATGCTTCATTCTAGATTGGGAATCGCCGCTGCGAGCGGCCTATTTTCGCCCTCATTGCCTCGGCATGACAGGGACGACCGGCTACAATCGGTCATGACCAGTGAAGTAGAAGAGCGGATTCACAAAGCGCTGGCACGCCATCCGCTCGAACGAATCGAGCATGGGTACCGGCTGGTGCATCCGCAGGGGGCGGGCACGAGCATTCTGCGGCTGCTGCCCGCCAATGTGGTTCGTGACGGGCTGCGTGTCGTGTCGATTGCTGAAATTGTCGCGCGGTATGATTCGGCGGGTCTGCCGTCTTTTCACGCGACCGGGGTGCAGAGGCTCAACTCCTGGACGGTGCACGGCGCTTATCATCTCGACGACGGCCGTTTGTCCCAGACAGCGCAATATTCGATTTATTCCGATGAACCCGCCGTCCATCTGGCGGTGCAGAGCATTCTCAATGCATTCGGGGGTCAGTTGCCCCTGGGCCGATCCACTGCGTTGGCGACCACCTCTGCGGCGGCCCTGAGGCAGCAGCGCGCACATCACCGGATGCCCGCCCGATGGTCGAGGCCGCTGGAAGAGGCCGCTCTGATCGCGTCCACGGCCGCGCTTCGGCAACGCGGTCTGGCGGCGTCCAATAATTCGACCGCGGTGTGGGCGGAGTTTCCGCTCAGCGGGGATTGCCCGTCGCGATCGATCGACCCCCAAGCCGAGACGGCCCTATTGCAAGTCAACGCAGGAATTCCGCATCCGATCGCCGGCGCCGGATATCTGGCGACCATTTCTCTTCCACTGGCACAGGCGCCCGCCAATTCCGCGGCGATCTGTGCCAGGCTCAATGCGCTGGAACTCGAGGAGATCGATTTTGTACCCCGGCTCGGCGCGTGGGGTCTGCACACGCCCGACGATCTTCCCGGGTACAGTTGCTTCATACCATCCGCCGAGCCTTTGGGCGAATTGCATATGTCGATGATGTGGTGGTGCGTTAGGCGAGCGGCCTGGCTAAGGGGCCGATTTTGGCGGGCGAAGGCCGGCCTCACGTTCGACGCTGCGGGCAGCGCGGGATGATGTCGGCGTTCCTGCGCCAGATGCGCGACTTGCGCTAGTCTCTGTCATCTTTCAAACGGGAGCGATGGATGCAATATTCGAGAACGGCCATGCTCATCGCGGGTGTTGCGACGGGCTTGGTTTCGGCTGCATGGGCGGCACCGGACCCGGTCGCCGACTTGAGGTTGCCGGTCAACGTGGCGGCCGCGATGCGCGACATCGACCCGGAGCGTATTCGCGCGCATGTACGGTTTTTGTCGGACGACCTGCTCGAGGGCCGCGGCACGGGCGCGCGCGGCGGCGACGTGGCGGCAAAGTACATCGCCACGCAATTCGCGCTGGACGGATTGAAGCCGGCGGGGGATGACGGCGGCTATCTGCAGAAAGTCGAGTTCACCGGCGAGCATACGCTGCCGGCGACGGCTTCCTCCTTGCAGCCGCAGCACGGAAAGGCCCTGGGCCTGCGGCTGGGCGAGGATTACGTGGTCAGCAACCAAACTCAGGCTGGCAGCGTCGATATCGACGCGCCGATCGTCTTCGCCGGCTACGGCATCGAGGCGCCCGAATATCGCTGGAACGACTTCAAGGGGGTGGACGTCGCCGGCAAGGTGGTACTGGTGATCGTCAACGAGCCTCCCTCGAAGGATCCAAAATTCTTCAACGCGGAAGCCATGACCTATTACGGCCGCTGGACCTACAAGTTCGAGGAAGCGGCGCGCAAGGGCGCGGTCGGCGCGCTGATCATTCATCGCACCGATCTTGCGAGCTACGGCTGGGGAGTGGTGCGCAATTCCTGGAGCGGGGAATCGGTGTACCTGCGCAATGACAAGGATCCGAAGCTCAAGGCCGCGTCGTGGATACAACTCGACGTGGCGCGGCAACTGTTCAGCGCCTCGGGCCTGAATTTGGACGACATGATGGCGAGCGCCGGCAAGCGCGGCTTCAAAGCGCGGGAATTACCGGTGCGATTCAAAGCGCATATCGTCAGCGCGGTGCGTAATTTTAATTCCTACAATGTGCTCGGCTGGGTGCCCGGCACGGACGCGGGCGAGCCCTCCCAGGCCGTCATCTATTCGGCACATTACGATCATCTCGGCATCGACCCGACGATGAGCGGCGACAACATTTATAACGGAGCCGTCGATAACGGCACCGGCGTCGGGATCCTATTGGAATTGGCGCATGCTTATGCCTCGTCGCGAGCTCGGCCGCCCCATCCGGTG
>DASYFQ010000043.1:0-2217 GCA_036498345.1 Steroidobacteraceae bacterium | reverse complement strand
CGGTTAAGCAGGTGACGAGCGCGTAGATCAGATCTTGTTCGAGCGCGCGGGCGACCTCCGGGTGCGCAATCAGTTCGGGCTTCTCCTCGACAAGGCGCCGGGCGTCCGCGTGCAGCTGCCGCACCTGGGCCCCCGCGGATGGGGAAAGGCGCAGCACGTGACCAGCCGGCGGCGGCGCAAGATCATCACCGGTGAGGGCCTTGCCGCAGGCTGCGAGGTGCTCGGGGGACTGTGATATGGAGGCCCAGTGGCAGGCGCCGCTTGTCCGCTGATGCATGTGCTCGCCTTGGCTGTGCAAGACGAAATCCCCTCGCTGCAGCTCCACTCCGCCCCAGAGCACCGACCGATCGGGTTGTGCTGCAAAAGTGACAAAAACCAGCTTCGGTGCCAACGAGACATAGGCGACGCGCGGACACTTTTCCCAGGTGTACAGCAGGCGTAGGTGGGGCAACTCGACGTGGATGAGGCGCGATTCGAAGTCGCCGGAGACCGTAAGGAGGATTTCGATCCCTGCCTTACGCAGGTTGGCCCGGAAATCATCGGGATCGCTAAAGGCGAATGTTCCACTCTCGGGCATCCGGTGCCACCTTGCTGAGCTTGCGCATGCGAACCGCGCTCGCGCCAGGCGAGAAGGGGCGGCGCGGTGAGCCGGCGGCAGAGTGGTGGCGACTCCTGGATGGCGTCTATGCGGAAACGGCAGACGGCAACGCAAATGGCGAACCTTGCCGGCTCGGCAGGTCATCCGGACGCCGGCGAAGGGTCGCTGAAGGAGACTCCCCGAACAGTGAGCGATAGGCGATGGAGAATTTTACTCATGCTTTTGCGTCTCCCCGGCCGTCTGTAGCGTATTCGGAAAGAGCATTTTCAACCGCCCGCGGCGACATCTGCAGAGCCTCGAAACCTAGGGCGCCCGGTTCGGGGACGTTGTCTTGTTCCATCAATTCGACCTGATTTCTGGTGATTGGCGGGTTCGGTAGAACTTCCGAGACGTATCCAATAAGATGCCACAAGCTGAACGGAAACGGCACCAGGAGAGGCCTCACGCCCGCGCTGGCAGCGATGGTTCTCAGCAATTCTTTATAAGTATAAACGCGCGGCCCGGCCAATTCATAATGCTGGCACCCGGTTGGCGCCCCCAATATGCGAACTACTGCCTCAGCGACGTCCCCCACATAGGCCGGCTGCAACCTGGTTGATCCACTGCCGAACATCGGAAATACCGGCGTGCGCCGCAACATGGCCAAGAGCGGAGTCAGGAACGCATCACCAGGTCCGAACATGACAGCCGGCCGAACTAACTTGGCCGAAGGAAACGAGTCAAGGACTGCCGCCTCTCCTTCACCACGGCTACGGATGTAAGGAGAGGCCGACCCCGCATCCGCACCGATACCGGAGATGTGCACGAGGATTTCTGCGCCTGCCTGGCGCGCAAGCATCGCGATGCGCTTAGCGGCCTCCACGTGGACCGAGCGAAATGTGCATTTTCCGCGTTCGGCGTAAAGACTGACGGCGTTCACGACGGCCCAGGCGCCGGCGACGGCTCTCGCGACTGAGCCATCATCATTGACGTCGGCATGGGCAGATTCGACGCCGGAAACATCGCCGGAAAACAAAGAATTGGGCCTATCTGGATGCCGCGAGGCGATCCGAACGGCGAGATCGGCATCGAGCAGATGGCGGACGATGTGGCGGCCGAGGAATCCAGTGCCGCCAAATACAGTCACGCGTCGCGAACACATAGCGCGAAGGTACCGCGTCGGGTTCTGCTAAGCTATTCGCATTACAGCTTTTCAAACAGACCAAGGCAGGCATCGACCGGGGCTCGCGCCGATAGGGCCACGGCAGTAGGTAGGCGTGATCTCGGTTTGGCAGCGGCTGGATTTAGCCGCGCATCGGCGCACCCCTGCCGGACGATTCGGACCGGCGGGCGTTCCTTTTATCGTGGCGTCAGACCGCCGCGCGTTGCTCCGTTCCCGTCGACTGCGTGGCGTAGAGCTTCCGGTCGCGCTCCTCGATGCGGCCAGCCCGCTTGTGCCGGGCAATCGCGGCGCCGACATGGTTCGGGCGAGCGCCCTTGCATGCAGCGGTGATTTCTTGCTGCGTCTTGCCGGTTGCCAGGGCAAGAACCTGATCGTTGAGACTCGATGAGCCGCGCTTACCGCCGGCCGGTTTTGCGGTTGTAGTCCGCCGCCCACGTCCTGGCGCTGGAGCGGCCCC
>DASYFQ010000042.1:0-4296 GCA_036498345.1 Steroidobacteraceae bacterium | reverse complement strand
TGGAAGCCAAATGCCGCCTGCGCCACGCCTTCGACGGCGGCGTCGATGTCGGCGTCGGCGTCGACGATGATAGCGTCTTTGCCGCCCATCTCGAGAATGGCGCGCTTGATCCAAACCTGTCCGGGCGCTTGCGTGGCCGCGACTTTGTTGATGTGCAGACCGACTTCGCGGGAACCGGTGAAGGCGATGTAGCGCGTCTTCGGATGCGCGACCACAGCATCGCCGAAGCTGGCTCCAGCACCGGGACAGAAGTTCACAACGCCTTCGGGCATGCCCGCTTCTTCGAGCAGTTCGACAAATTTCGCGGCGATCGTTGGCGAATCGCTGGACGGCTTGAGAATTACGGTATTGCCGCTGACGATCGAAGCGATCGTCATTCCGGCCATAATGGCGCATGGAAAATTCCACGGCGGAATCACCGCCCCCACTCCCAGCGGAATGTACATCAGCGAGTCCCGCTCGCCCGGCAACTGGATGGGCGTTTTCATCTTGGAGAAGCGAAGGGCCTCGCGCGCGTAGAACTCGCAAAAATCGATGGTCTCGGAGACGTCGGCGTCGGCCTCTGCCCAATTCTTGCTCACTTCGAAGACCAGCCACGCCATGAATTCCATCTTGCGCTGGCGCAGCAGATCGCCGACACGGAAGACCAGGCTGGTGCGTTCTTCCACCGTGGTGCGGCTCCAGGATTCGAACGCTTTTAATGCCGCGCTCATGGCAGGCTCGACCTGCTCTTTTCCTGCTTTTTGATGGATGCCAACTATCTGCGACGGCTGCGACGGGTTCAGAGACTTAATCTTGTCGGTCGTCTTGACGTGCTTGCCGCCGATGACCAGGTCGTACTCACGGCCCAACTGGCCGCGAACCTTGGCGATGGCGGCGCGCATGCGGCGGGCGTTCTCCTCGTTGCGGAAATCAAAAAAGAGCTCGGTGACAAATGGACCCTGATGCAGGGTCGCGCGCGGACGGACAGGGGCTTCGAGCGTTGCCATGGCGGTAATTCCTTTCGGAGATAACGAATCACGTATGAGACTTTGATTAGTTTACACCGCGTAAGGGCGCGAGAGCCGATGAGAGCCATGCGCGCGTTTAGGGCTTTGGAAGGCTTGTGGGAAAAGACGGGCGTTTCGGCGAAACGGGTAGGGTGCCCAGTATCAGCCGCGGGCTTGGGTGTCCGAATTTGCGAAAGCAGTGTCCTGAAACGGACAGCCCCGTCCCAACCGTCGCATGGTAAGTGATTTACAATGTGGCGCTTAAGATTGGCAGGTGTGATGCTCATACCCCTTCCGGACGGGGAGTAAAAACCATGTCATTCGTTCGCGATATTAGAGTTGCGATTCACTCGCTGCGTCGTACGCCCGGGCTAGCGATCGCCGTAATTCTGACACTGTCGCTCGGCATCGGCGCGAATGCTGCCATTTTCACCCTGGTGCGCGGCGTCCTGCTCAAGCCTCTGGTGAACCGCGACGAGAACCGGTTGATCTATATCCGGCAGAGCGCCCCTGGCATGGGCGACGACAACACCACGTTTTCCGTTCCCGAAATCCAGGATCTGAGCAGCAGGGTGAAGACCGTGAGCGCATTCGGGGACTTCTCCGTCATGAGTTTCACCATGATCGGCCTTGGTGAGCCTCGTTCCATTCGCGGCGGCGTGGTTGGTGGCACGTATTTCGACGTGATGGGCCTGCATCCCGTGCTCGGCCGCCTGATCGGGCCCCAAGACGACGGTCCCAAAGCGGACGGCGTGGTCGTTCTCACCTATCGTTTCTGGACGAATTCTCTTCACAAGGATCCTTCAGTCATCGGCAAAACCGTTCGCCTCGGCAGCATAGGGGACCGCTCTGCGACGATCATTGGCGTCCTCGAACCCTGCGTCCCATATCCCCAGGACACGGAGATTATCGCGAACGTTGTTACCAGCCCGCATCACCTGTCCGCCACTATGGTCACGGGCCGCATCCATCGCATGACGGAGCTTTTCGGGCGTCTCGCTCCCGGGGCCACTCTCGATCAGGCTCGCGCCGAGTTGGGCTCGGTCTACTCCGCGATGAAGACAGGCCATCCTGAAGCGTATGCGGCGGATGCGAAATTCCAGATTGGAGCCAAGTTGCTGCGCGATGAGATCACCTCGGGCGCGAGGACTGTGCTGCTTGTGCTGCTCGCGGCCGCGGCGCTGGTCTTCATCATCGCCTGTTGTAACGTCGCCAACCTGATCCTGGCACGGACGGTTCGCCGCGAAGGTGAGTTGTCGGTGCGAGTGGCTCTCGGCGCAAGCCGGGGTGCGCTGCGACGCATGCTGTTGGCGGAAGGCCTTGTGCTCTGCGGCGCCGGTGCCGCAGTTGGTGTAATCAGTGCGCAGCCGATGGTGGCAGTCCTGGCCCGGTACGCCTCGCGCTTCTCGGTTCGCGCACTCGATCTGACGGTCGATAGCAGCCTGCTTTGGGTAGGAGCGGCGCTGGCAATCGTCGCAGCCGTGATTCTGGCGTTTGTCCCGCGCCTGCCCTCATCCGACGTGTCGAATGGACTGAGCCTTTCCAGTGGGAATGTCAGGATCGCGGGCGGCAGCACCAGTCGACGCCAGCGGATCTTCGCGGTGACACAAATCGCCGCGTCGTTCGTGCTGATGGCCGGCGCTAGCATGCTGATCACTACGCTGATCGCTCTGCAGAGGACACAGACGGGCCTGGACACGCAACATGTCCTTGCTATTGACGTTCCCGCAATGTCCTTCGGGAAAACGCCGCAGCAGGTCGTGGATTTCTACAAGGAAGCGATGCGTCGCATTGATGCGCTCCCCAGCGTGAGCAAAACCGCGTTCGGCGACGTGGTTCCCTGGCGCGATAGTAGCCCGAATCCCGGCTTCCAATTCTCCGCGGACGGTCACGTCCATGCTACCGGCGTGGAGGATCCGCGCGCACAATCGCGCACAATCTCTCCCGGATTTTTTGCGGCGCTCGGAGTGCCGATACTAGCCGGGCGGGATTTCAACGCCCTCGATGGCCAAAATAATGGCGAGCCCGTCGTCATTGTCAGCGAGACGCTCGCCCAGCGGATGTTTCCCAATCAAGACCCGATCAATCGGCATGTCTTTTGGACCGATCCCGTATTCCAATTCTTCCCGGGGACCGATGCCGAAAAGGCGCGCCTGATGGGACCGCGCCGCATCATCGGCGTCACCGCTGATATCGACGACGGCCACCTCGTCCCGGAGCCGACCGTCACCGTTTATGACCCCCTGGAAGCGGGTATCATTTTTGGCGGGCGCCTTTTCATCCACACGGGGGCGAACCCTTATGCGCTGGTCCCGCCGGCCACTCGCGTGATTCGTGAGCTGTCCGCCGATCAACCCGTGGAGCACGCTGCCACTCTCGCGGACGTTCGCGCCGAAGTGCTCGCGCCCAATCGTTTGAACTCTTTGGTGTTTGGCGTGTTCGCCGCAGTGGCGTTGGCGATTGCAGTGGTTGGAGTCGCTGGCGTGCTGACCTTTTCGGTGAGCGCGCGGACGCGGGAGTTCGGAATCCGGCTGGCACTGGGATCCCAGCCGCAGAGTCTTCTCCGAGGCGTGATTGCAGAAGGCGCGGTGATGGCCGCAGCTGGCGTGATCGCGGGCGCGGCATTCGGACTGGCGGCGGCACGTCTGGCGGAAAGATATTTCCCGGATATGAAGATGCCCGGCGCATTGCCGCTTTTGGCTTCAGCGGTCGTGCTGATGACGGTGGCAGTGGTGGCATCGCTGCTGCCCGCCGCCCGGGCTGCGCGGGTCAATGTGATGCAAGCGCTACGCTCGGAGTGAACCTCGGATTCGGGTGGGTCGGGGTTATCGGCAACTCGGAAGGCGAGTTCATCTCGCAGCGTTGGCTTTTTGCCTTCGTGCCGAAGTCAAAATCCCCACCTGACGTCGCAAAGTGCGCGACGTCAGGGTGGGCGCCCGACGACGTTCCGGGCACGGCGTCTCTTACTCGACTATCTCCAGTCGCCATCGCGCCAGCGGTTGTCATAACCGTAGGCGCGACGATATCCGCGTTCGTAGCCTTCGCGATAGGCTTGCTTGTAATGCCCGTGGTCGCCCATCCACCGTTCGTACCCATGGGCGTCTTCCCAATCATCGGTTTTGAATTTAAAACGCCGGCCGCGTTCGCTGTCGTACTGGCCGGCGCTGGAACCATCGCGATAACCTTTCTGGTAGCCGTGCTCGCGAGCTTCGTCGTGACGATAATAATAGTCATCGTCATCGTACTGTCCCCATGCCTGCCCCCACGCTATGCTTCCGAAGGCCACAGAAACCAGAGCGGCCAGCGC
>DASYFQ010000041.1:0-3700 GCA_036498345.1 Steroidobacteraceae bacterium | reverse complement strand
GAGCGGTTCTCGAGCGCCCACTTCGAAAGATTGAACTGCATCTAGGAGGACGACCCCAGCAGCCGGACCTTCTGGCCGGGATGAAGCGCCTGGATCCCGGCGGTCACCACGATGTCGCCGGTATCGAGACCCTGGGCAATGACGACCGTGCCCGGATCGTGGCGCAGCAATTCCACGTTTTGCAGGGAAACGGTGAGGCCTTTCGGGTCGACTATCCAGACCGCCGGCTGGCGATTGAGCTCAGTCAAAGCGGAGGCGGGAATAGAGATGACCGGCTCGGATTCCAGTTTGACGCTGCCGGTCACGGTCGCGCCGAGCCGCATCTCCTCAGGGGGGTCGCTCAACCCGACCTTGACCTCGAATGTCCGGGTAACAGGATCGGCCTGCGCCGCGACCTCCCGCACCCGCCCGGCCGCCGTCACATTGGGATCGTCCGTCAGCCTCACCGTGATCTGTGTGTCGCTTGGCGCCGAGCGCAGCAATTGGGCGGGCACGTCGAAAACGGCGTCGCGCCCGCCCTGCCGGGCAAGCCGAACGATCATCTGCCCCGCCTGCACCACCTCGCCCGGTTCCGCGCCTCGCGCCGTCACAGTTCCGGGCGCGTCCGCCTCGAGGGTCGTCCAGCTGACGCGATCCCTTGCAATCTGCAACTGAGCTTCCGCGTTATCGACCTGAGACTGCGCGTTTTGCAACGCCTTCTGCGACTGATCAAAGCGGGCTCGCGGTGTATGACCGTTTGCCAGCAGCTGCCGTTGCCGTTCGAAGTCGCCGCGAGCGTAGGTCAATTGTCCTTGTGCGGCGGTGAGAGCAGCTTCGGCGGAGCGCAAGGCATTGAGCTCGTTCTCGGGGTCGAGCTTAGCCAGCACTTGTCCTGCCTCGACCCGGTCGCCGACATTGACTGGTCTTTCGATCATCCGCCCGCCGATGCGAAAGGCGAGCGCCGGCTCGTCTTCGGCCTGGATGTGCCCAGTCAAAACTACGGATTCGCCTGCCTGGCCTTTGCTGGCGGTCACCGTGCGGACGGGTCGCGCCTCCGGCGCCTCGGACTTGATGTCCGGCTTGCACGCCGCCAGCACAAGCATGGCGGCGGGCACGAGCAACCAAATCCATACGCGGCCGCTTTTTCTCACTGCAAAATTTCCACGAGAACTCGACTATGTGCCGTTAATTTGCCGCGAACCGCAATTGCGATCACGAGCCTCACCGTGGGACGCGATGATCGGGGCAACTGGACGACCGGAAAAAGGTAAATTTATCAAAGATTGCCTTCGGGCGGCTAAGGCTGTCAAACAAAATCTGCCTGCAGCGGAGAGCCCAAACCAGCAAAGGCCAGCCCAAAATGGACCAGTCGGCTGCGCAAGAATGCCAGATTACGGAAATTCAGCTGTGGCGCACATTGCGGTCAATGCGTTCTAGAACGAGACCAAAACAACTTTGGATCCGGTCCGCGCGAGTTGGGCCAGTTTCGGTGCCATAGGATATTTCATCCGCTGGGGTCGGCGTTTAAAACCGAGAGATTTGAAATGGCCAAGCCGGATTAGGACAGAAATCGGAACGATGCCAAACCCCCTGCGAATCATTGGGCGAGGCACGCCATTACGCTGCTTTTGTTCTTGGCGCTCATAGTCGGGGGCATCGCGGCCTATTGCGCCCGCCAGCAGTGGTGGGAACTGTACATGAGCTTGATACATTGATGGCGGGGATCGCCGTCTCGGGATGACCACCTCTGAGAAGGCAATGCCTTCCAGAATGAGAGACTGAAAACTCAAAGACCGTTCGTTCGACCCGAAAGCATCGAGAACAGACGCCCTGTTGGACATGCTCGTGGGTAAGGCTGGGGCCGGCACTGCAGGCCGAACCCCCCATTTCCGCGCGGCCGCCTTCGTCGGGCCAAGCCCCGTCGCTGCCTTTCCCAGGGCATTACAAGATCCTCGCAGGAGGATCGGCCGTGAAGCGCGCATTCCCGGCGTTCATGACCATCGCCACAGGGATTGGCGTGGCAGCTTTCGCATTCATCAGCTGTAGCCGAGGCCGGTGGCCTGCAGCTGATCGCAACCGAACGCGTGCGCGTCTCTTAGAACCCAATTCGACACATCGGGCAGACGCCAGGGCTCGCCGAGGTGCCGCGGGCTGGCGTGGGGCTCGCTATGAATTGCCAAGCGCACGTCCCCCGTCTGCACGTCTCCTGGCGCGAAGCTCGGATGAGGATACGTCAAGGCGGAAACGGTGCTCGGGGATTTCGGTGAAGAGATTGGTATAGCGCCGCGGCACGGGGATGTCGTTGAGCGCGCGGAAGCGCCCCCCCGCGTCGATGCGCACGGCCACCAGAAAGCTGCCCCCGGAGTTGGCGATTTCCTCGAGCGCCACATGCATTCGGAGCTCGTCATCGGCATAATATTTCGGCGCGACCAGCCGCTCCGCCGTATCCGCGCCGATCACAAACGTCGTGCTCGGAAACAAGCGCGACTTTTCGAGGAAGGTGGGCGCTCTCGTGAGTTCGACCGGCGATTTCCAGGCGAATTGCGCGAGCCGGCGTCTCACCGTCTCGCCCGCCAGCGGCGGCTTGTCGACGTTTGTGACAGAGATTTCGAACGCCAGGGGCTGTTGCCTCAGCTCTTCCGCGACCCGCGCCAGCAACAGATGTCCCTCGTGCAGCGGGTTGAAAGAACCAGGGAGCAGCAAGGAGGGTTGCGGCGCCGACAGCATCATTTCGCCATCGGGCTGGACGGTCACGCGATCGACCTCGCCCGCCAGGAGCTGATCGATCGCATCCCCCGCCGATAGCTGATCGGCCGCGACGCCCGTTTTTTCAGAAACCGTCTCCGCGTAATGTTCATCCGCATCGATGAGGCTGCGCGGCGACGGTGCGGCAATCCCGCAGGCGCGGGCCAGCCACAGGACGATCGCGCGCGAAACGAGGTCTTCTTCGGCGGCGCGATCACGCCGACCTTTGACCAGCACGCAAGTGCAGTGCGCGCCGGTGGAGTTGGGGCCGGCGGAGTTGGCGAATGCGATGTGAAATCGATGCTCGCCTCTGCGCGGGCGATCGCTCACCAGTGCCGCCGTCGCGCCGAGCCCCACCAGATCGGTGCCCGCCGGCACCAGCCTGGCTGCGCGCGCCCGTACGGTTCGTGCCATCGCGACTGCGGTATCGGAGCCGCACGCCTGTGCTGGGGCAAAGCCGAGAAACGCCGCAAGCGCCTGCGCGTCGTACGGAATTTGCGCGTCGATCAGCAGCCGCGAGCCGCCGGGAACCCGAAGCAACTCGCCGACCGCCCCGCTGCCGCCCCCGGTGATCGCGAGTGCCGCCTTGCGGCCGGACGCGTGCAATGTGGAGATCAATTGTTGCCACGCGGCGTCCGACGGGCTCATGGTGCGTATGTGGTCCAAAGCCGAGAAATTACCTCGCAAACGGTGAAACACAGTTCGGACAGAGTCAACAGCGTGCATGGGCGTGCCAACAGCGCTGCCGAGGCCACTAAGTTCCGGCATGGCACAGTGAAAGCCTGCATCCTGCGGGCATGTGAAGAAATTGCGCTGGAGCATGCATCACTTCCCCTCGCCTTCCCGTGGGCCTTCAGCCCACGGACTTAGATCCGTGGGGAAGGCCGGGACCCATTCCTCCGCCACTCGGAATTTCTTGAAGCAATCGCAACACTTTGCCAACAAGGATGGGCTCGTGCTGTGGAACGATAGGCCC
>DASYFQ010000040.1:0-19091 GCA_036498345.1 Steroidobacteraceae bacterium | reverse complement strand
ACCGGGCATTCCGGCTCGCACAGCGTGCAGTCGATGCACTCATCGGGATCGATCACCAGAAAGTTCGGGCCTTCGTGGAAACAATCGACGGGGCAAACCTCCACGCAATCCATATATTTGCATTTGATGCAGCTTTCGGTGACCACGAATGCCATGACTTACCCTTCTCTTGACCAGTTAAACGTGAATACTATTCTGCCACAGCCGCATCCCTTCATCCGCTCGCGGTGAGCGGCCGGTCAGGACTTCAGCCGGCGGCTCAATTCGACGAAATGATGATCCTCGCGTCCGGCGGTGCGATCCTCGAAGTATTTGCGCAACGTGAACTCGCCGCTGGGAAACGCCAGCTGCGGCCACGGGATCTCGGACTCGTCGTATAAGCCCACTTCCAAGCTCTCCGGTCCCGGCGCGAAGTCGGGCTCCAGCAATTTGGCCCGAAACATCACGTGCACCTGATTGGCGCCGGTCACGCTGACCACCGCCAGCAGCGAGCCGATCTCGACCTTCGCCAGCGCCTCTTCGTAGCATTCGCGCGCCGCCGCAGCCTGCAGGGTTTCGCCGTTTTCCATGAAGCCTGCCGGCACCGTCCAAAACCCCAGGCGCGGTTCGATGGCGCGGCGGCACAGCAAGATCTTGCCTTGCCACTCGGGCACGCAGCCCAGAACCAGCAACGGGTTCTTGTAGTGGACCGTGCGGCAGCTTACGCATACGAAGCGCGGTAAATGGTCCCCGGCGGGGACCTTGAATTCGACGGACGAGCCGCAGTTACTGCAGAAATTCAAGAGATATCCAATAAATATGATTCTGGTGCCCGGAGAGGGAATCGAACCCACACGGTGTCACCACCACCGGATTTTGAGTCCGGCGCGTCTACCAGTTCCGCCATCCGGGCATGCCAGAACGGGAAGTATATTTGATTATTGGGGCGATTGCCGCTCTTGGTAGATATGATTAACTCAATGCGGCGCACGGACTTTCATTTCGATCTTCCCCCGGAACTCATTGCCCAACATCCCCCCGCGACGCGCTCCGCCAGCCGGATGTTGGTGCTGGACGGAGCCGACGGATCGTGCCGGGACCTTCAGTTTCGCGATCTCCCGTCCTTGCTCGAGCCGGAGGATCTCTTGGTTTTCAACGATACGCGCGTGATTCCGGCGCGAGTTTTCGGCCTCAAGGAGAGCGGCGGGCGCGTCGAGATCCTGCTCGAACGCGCGCTGACGGCGAACACCGCGCTGGCGCACGTGCGGGCCAGCAAGGGCCTGAAGGTGGGCGCCGCGGTAAAGCTGCCCGGGGGCCATACCGCGCGCATGCTCGGAAGACAGAGCGATTTGTTCCACCTGCGATTCTCGTGCGATGTCGCCTATTTTTTCGAGACGCACGGCGAAATACCCTTGCCCCCCTACATCGCCCGCAAGGCGGAAAACGCCGATCGCGAACGCTATCAGACCGTCTATTCGCGCGCGCCCGGCGCGATCGCCGCCCCGACCGCGGGTCTGCATTTCGACGCCGAGATTTTTGCCGCGCTCGAAAGCCGGCGCATTCGCCATACCTTCATCACCCTGCACGTCGGCGCCGGCACCTTCCAACCCGTGCGGGCGGACGACGTCGAAGGTCACCGGATGCATGAAGAGTATCTAGAGGTGCCGCAGGACGCCTGCGATGCGATCAATGCCGCGCGCGCCGCCGGCGGACGGGTGATTGCAGTGGGTACGACGGTGGTGAGGAGTTTGGAGACCGCGGCCCGCGTCGCGGAAGAGCCGCCGGGCGCGAACACTTGCGAGGTCTCCGGCGCGAGCCGGCGCAGCCTCGCTCCGTACCGCGGCGCCACGCGTATTTTCATCAAACCCGGCCATCGGTTTCGCGCCGTGGATGCGCTGGTCACCAATTTTCACTTGCCCGAATCGACGCTGTTGATGCTGTGCTCGGCCTTCGTCGGACGTGAAGCGCTGCTGGCGGCCTATGCGCACGCGGTGCAGGCGCGGTATCGATTTTTCAGCTACGGTGATGTGATGTTTCTGACCCCTTCCGGATCGGCGCTGGAGCGCGCATGAGTGTTCCTCACGGCGGCGACCTCGGGCCGATGCGGTTCGAGTTGTCGGCGCGAGATGGCGCGGCGCGCCGCGGCCGGCTGGAATTCCCGCGCGGCACCGTTGAGACACCGGCGTTCATGCCGGTCGGCACCTACGGTACGGTCAAAGCCATGACGCCCGAGGATCTCGAAGAGATCGGCGCCGAAATCGTGCTCGGCAACACGTTTCACTTGTATCTGCGGCCGGGCCTCGAGGTCATCGCGGCGCATCAGGGATTGCATCGCTTCATGCATTGGCAGCGGCCGATCCTCACGGATTCGGGCGGCTTTCAAGTCTGGAGCCTGGCGGAGATGCGAAAAATCACCGAGGAAGGCGCGCGATTTCGGTCGCCCGTCGACGGTGCGCCGGTGTTCCTCTCGCCGGAAGAATCCATGCGCATTCAGCGTACGTTGGCCTCTGACGTGGCGATGAGCTTCGACGAATGCACGCCGTATCCGGCCACGGAGGCCGAAGCGCGAGCGTCCATGGAATTGTCGATGCGTTGGGCGTTGCGCGGTTTTCAGGAGTATTACCGCACCGAACCTCCCGGCACCCTGTTCGGTATCGTACAAGGCGGCGTCTACCCGCAGTTGCGTTTGGCGTCGCTGGCGGCTCTCGAGGAGGTGGGCTTTGCGGGCCTCGCCGTGGGAGGCCTCGCGGTGGGAGAGAGCGAAGCGGAGCGCGACCGCGTTCTCGATGAGTTGTTGCCGCATATGCCGCCGGGCAAGCCGCGCTATCTGATGGGCGTGGGGCGGCCGGAGGACATCATCGAGGCGGTTCGGCGCGGCATCGACATGTTCGATTGCGTGATGCCGACGCGCCATGCGCGCAATGCCCATCTGTTCACGCGTTCCGGCGTCGTCAATATCCGCAACGCGGCTCACCAAAAGGACACCGGCCCGATCGAAGCGGGGTGCGGCTGCTACACCTGCCGGCATTACAGCCGCAGCTACTTGCGGCATTTGGACAAATGCGGCGAGATATTGGGCGCGCACTTGAACACCATCCATAATCTGTATTTCTATCAGCGCTTGATGAGGGAGATTCAGGGGGCGATCGAGGCGGGCCGGTTCGAGGCCTACGCCGCCGAGTTCTACGCCTTGAAGGCCCAAGGTGCGCGTTAAGTTTGGGCACCGCTCCTGTATACTACGCCGCCTTGTGTCGCGGTGTCTGCTGCAAAAAACGAGTGTAACACTATGGATTTCTTCATAAATACAGCAAATGCGCAGGCCGCTGGTGCGGGCGGCGGGCAAAGCATGCTGAGTGCCTTGCTGCTGCCGGTCCTGCTCCTGGTCGTGTTCTACTTCTTGCTCATCCGGCCGCAGAACAAGCGCGCCAAAGAACAGCGTGAAATGCTGTCCAAAGTCGCCGTGGGCGATGAAATCGCCACCACCGGCGGCATTCTCGGCAAGGTGACCGAGGTGGGGGAGCAGTTCCTGACCTTGGAAATCGCCAGCGGCGTGAACGTCAAGCTCCAGAAATTTCAAGTCGCGCAGGTCCTGCCCAAGGGCACGGTCAAGAGCGCATGATCTCGTATCCGCGCTGGAAGATCGCGCTCGTCGCGATCGTTCTGGTCATAGGTATTTTCCTGGCGGTGCCCAATCTGTTCGGCGAGGAAAATGCGCTGCAGCTGGCGCGCGACCGCGCCGCCGTGCTCGACAGCGATCGCGTGGCTGTCGTGCAAATCCTCAAGGACAAGGGCGTCACGCCCAGCGGCGCGTTTCTCGATCAGGGGCGCCTGACGCTGCGTTTCGCCAGCAAGCAGGACCAGTTGAAGGCGCGCGATCTGATCGCCGAAGCGCGTCCCGGTCAATTCACGATCGCCCTCTCGCAGGCGTCGCGAGTTCCGGAATGGATGCGTAATCTGGGGCTGAGCCCGTTGAAGCTCGGCCTGGATCTGCGCGGCGGCGTGTACTTGGTCTATCAAGTCGACGTTCAGGGAGCCGTGAAGCAGCTGCTCGATCGCTATGAGCAGGATTTCCGCGCGTCTTTGCGCAATGCCCGCGTGCCCTATCAAGACGTGCTGGTGGACTACCCCATGTCTCGGGTGCGCGTGTCGTTTCGCGACGCCGACAGTTTCACCAAAGGCAAAGCGGCCATCCTCGCGGATAGCCGAAACCTCACCCTGACCGACACGACGATCGATGGCGCTCCCGCCTTGGAACTGAAACTGACGCCGCAGCAAATCAAGGAGCGCCAGGATTACGCCGTTCAACAGAACATCGTCATCCTGCGCAATCGCCTCAATAGCCCGGAACTCGCAGTGTCGGAGCCGCAAGTTGCGCGCCAGGGCGTTGACCGCATCGCCATACAATTGCCCGGCCTGCAGAATTCGGCCGAGGTGAAGAAAATCCTCGGCAAGACGGCGACCTTGGAATTCCGCATGGTCGATGAGGCCAATAACCCGCTCGAAGCGGCGAGCACCGGCCGCGTGCCGTTGGGTTCCAAGCTGTATTACACCCGCGACAAACAGCCGGTGCTGCTGAAGCGCGAAGTGGTGGTCACCGGCGATCAGCTGACCGATGCGTCGTTCCAACCGAATACCCAGGAAGGCGCCGCCGTGTCGGTGAGTCTGGATAGCCGCGGCGCCGCGAAGATGCTGAAGAATACCCAAGAGAATCTGGGCCATTTGATGGCGGTGGTATTCATCGACCGTTCGCGCGAGAAGAATGCCGAAGGCGTGGTGGTCGACCGCACCACCGAAGAGGTCATCAATCGCGCGACCATTCGCGGCGTGTTCAGCAATAGTTTCCAGATCACCGGGGTCAATCCCATCGAGGGCCGGGAGCTCGCGCTGCTGCTGCGCGCCGGCGGGTTGGCGGCGCCGCTTTCCCCGGTCGAGGAGCGAGCCGTCGGCCCGAGCCTCGGCCAGGACAACATCGATAAAGGCGTGAACGCCATGGTGTACGGCATGCTGGCGGCGTTCATATTCATGGCCATCTACTACAAAGTATTCGGCTTGATCGCGGACATCACGCTCGCCGCCAATGTGGTGCTGCTCACGGCCCTCTTGTCGCTGCTCGGCGCGGCGTTGACTTTGCCGGGAATCGCGGCGGTGGTGCTGACCGTCGGCATGGCGGTCGACGCGAATATCTTGATTTACGAGCGCATCCGCGAAGAATTGCGCAACGGCGTCTCGCCGCGTGCGGCGATCACCGCCGGATTCGATCGCGCATTCTCGGCCATCGCCGACTCCAACGTGACTGCGTTCATCGCGGGCTTGGTGTTGTGGTTGTTCGGTGCCGGCGCGGTGCGCGGCTTCGCCGTGGTGCTGATGCTCGGAATCGCCACTTCGGTGTTCACATCGGTGATGGGCAGCCACGCGCTGGTACAGATCATTTACGGCGGAAAACGCAAGCTCGAGCGCTTGTCGATCTAGGACAAGGTTCGATCCGAGGTTCATTACATGGAATTTTTTCACAAGGTCACGCGTTTCCCATTCATGCACACCCGCAAGGTGTGGTACGGGCTGTCGGCGGTTTTGATCATCGCGTCGATTGGCCTCGTGGCGGTGCGTGGATTGAACCTCGGGGTGGATTTCACCGGCGGCGTGACCGTTGAAACCAATTTCCCCCAGGCGCCGAACATCGAATCGTTGCGCACGGCTCTGGCGAAGGCGGGCGTGGCGAATGCCCAGGTGCAGGCGTTCGGCAGCTCGCGCGACATTCTGGTTCGCTTGCCGCCCGACCCGAATGCCAAAGGCGATCAGATCGGCGCGCGCATCCTGGAGGTCTTCGGCACGGTGGCTTCCGGCGTCAAGCTCCAGAGTACGGATGTGGTCGGTCCGCAAGTGGGACAGGAATTGTTCGTCAAGGGCGGCTGGGCCCTGTTTGCCACCTTGGTGCTGATCCTGATCTACGTGCTGTTCCGTTTCACGCTCAAGCTCGCGTGCGGCGCGATTTTGGCGGTATTGCACGATCCGGTCTGCGTCATTGGTTTTTTCGCGCTTACCCAGATGACCTTTGATTTGACGGCCATCGCGGCGATCCTCGCGGTGATCGGCTATTCGCTGAACGATACCGTGATCGTTTTCGACCGCATCCGCGAGCGCGCCCGCACCGCCCGCAAACTCAGCGTCGCCCAGGTCATCGATGAATCGATCAATCAGACGCTGTCTCGAACGTTGATGACCAAGTTGGTAACCCTGTTGGTGGTTCTCGCGCTGCTGATCTTCGGCGGCGAAACATTGCACGCGTTTTCCGCGGCCTTGGTGATCGGCATTCTCGCCGGCACCTATTCGTCGATCTATATTTCCGCGGCGCTGGCCTTGGACTTGGGGTTGCGCACCGACGATTTGTTGGAGCGCAAGCTGACGAAGCCCGAAGAAGTCGACGGCTTGCCCTAACGGCGCCGGCGAGAAGCACGACTTGCCGTCGGTGCGCTCGACCAATAGAGTGGCTTCATGCAATTGCTTTCGGACCCGCAGGTTTGGCTGTCGTTCCTGACGCTGGCTGCGCTCGAGATCGTCCTCGGCATCGATAACATCATCTTTCTTTCGATTCTGGTCGATCGGCTGCCGAGCGGGCGGCGCCGGAGCGCGCGATTTCTGGGCTTGGCGTTCGCCATGCTGACGCGGATTGCTCTACTCTATTCGATCACCTGGTTGGCCACCTTGCGGACCACGTTGTTCACCGTGCTCGGCAATGAAATTTCCGGCCGCGATCTGTTTTTGTTCAGCGGCGGAGTTTTCTTGCTGGTGAAGAGCCCCATGGAAATTCGCGACATGCTGAGCGGCAAGGAGGCGGACCGCAAACCCGGCATGTTCGACGGTTATTGGTTGATCATTTTGCAGATCGGCGTCATCGACATCGTATTTTCATTGGATTCGGTGTTCACCGCGGTCGGGTTGTCCAAGCACATCGAGGTCATGATCGCCGCCATCGTCGCGTCGGTGCTGGTGATGATGATGGTCTCCGCGGCGGTCAGCGGCTTCATCGAGCGGTATCCGACCATCAAGGTCTTGGCGCTGGCGTCCCTGGTGTTGGTGGGGGCGGCGTTGGTCGCGCAGTCCTTGGACCTCGAAATTCCGAACGGCTATTTGTATTTTGCGATGGCTTTCTCGGCCGCGGTGGAATGGGTCAACATCCGCCTGCGACGGCGCATGGGGACTTGAACGCTCGACCGCAGCCACCGGCGGATCGGTGTGCTCAGGTCTGTTCGGCGAGTTGGCTGTGACTGCGCGAATAAAAGAAGTAGGTTGCCAGTCCGAATCCGGACCAGATGAAGAACGCCTCCCAGGTGATCGCCGGCAGGCCCGCCATGAGGAAGGCGCAGAAGCCCATGCCCAGCAGCGGCACCAGCGGCACCCAGGGCGTGCGGAACGGACGCTTGAGTTCGGGACGGGTCTTGCGCAGTACGATGACGCTGGCGCAAACCATGAAGAAGGCGGCGAGCGTGCCCAGATTGACCAGCTGCGCCACTTTACCGATGGGCGACAGGCCGGCGATCAGCGCGATGACCACACCGGAACCCAGGATCAAATGCACCGGGGTCTGCGTTTTCGGATTGACCTTGGCCATCGGCTTCGGCAGCAGCCCGTCGCGCGACATCGCCAGCACCACGCGGGTCAGGCCGAAGTAGAGCACCAGCATCACGGTGGTGATGCCGGCCAGGGCGCCGATCGAGATCAACGCTTCGGCCCAGCCGATGCCGAGCTGCTTGAGTGCATCGGCGATCGGCGCCTTGACGTCGATCTGGTCGTAATGCACCACCCCGGTGAGGATGCCGGAAACGATGATGTAGAGGATGGTGCAGATCACCAGCGAGGCGATGATGCCGATCGGCAGGTTGCGTTGCGGTTTGATCGTCTCCTCGGCCGCGGTGGAAACGGCGTCGAAGCCGATGTAGGCGAAGAAAATCAGCGAGGCACCGGTGAGGACGCCGCCGAGGCCGAAGTGCGACTGGCCACTGGCGTCGGTGATCTGCGCCGGGATGAAGGGATGCCAATTGCCCGGATTGACGTGGGGCGCGGCGACGAGGATGAAGATGACGACGGCGGCGAGCTTGACCATCACCATGGCCGTGTTGAAACGGGCCGATTCTCGCACGCCGATGGACAGCAGCACCGACAGCAGCAGTATGATGACCATGGCCGGCACATTGGCGATGCCGCCGTCGAGCGGGGCGTTGGTGAGCGAGTGCGGCAGATGCAGGCCGAGCAGTTCCAGGATCTTGCCGAAGTAGCCTGACCAGCCGATGGCCACGGTGGAGGTCGCGATGGCATATTCCAGGATCAGGTCCCAGCCGATGATCCAGGCGATCAGTTCGCCGATGCCGGAATAGGCATAGCCATAAGCGCTGCCGGCGCCGCCGATGGCGCCCGCCAGTTCGGCATAGGACAGCGCGGCGAAGGCGCAGGCGGTGCCGGACAGGATGAACGACAGCACGATCGCCGGGCCGGAATGCTGAGCCGCGACCACGCCCGTAAGCACGAAGATGCCTGTGCCGATGATGCAGCCGATGCCGAGCATGGTCAGGTCAAGAGCGCCGAGGCAGCGTTTCAGACCCGTGTCGGCATTGACGTCGATCGGTTTGGTTCGGAACAGGCTCATGCGTTCTCCCTTGGAATTTCGCAGATTATGTAGGTTCGATCTCTGCTCGGCGCTGGATTATGCCTGGTGCGGGACCTGCGCGCCTAGCCGCGCAGTCCGCGGCCCCGCGGAAGGCAAGTGATGCGCGCAGTCTGCTAAGTGCGCAGGGCCGCCGGCGTGAGCGGGCCCAGCGCCTCGAGCAATGCCTCGTATACTTTCGGATTGCCGGCGATGACATTGGGGCCGAGGGCGTATTCCAAGCCTGCGGGCGTGCCGACGCGGCCGCCGGCTTCCTGAATCAGCAGCGTTCCCGCCGCGGTATCCCAGGGGGACAGGCCGAACTCCCAGAAGCCATCGATACGTCCGGCCGCCACATAGGCGAGATCCAGCGATGCGGCTCCCGGCCGGCGCACGCCGGCAGCGGTGGCCATGATCACTTTCAGCATGGCGAGGTACTCATCGACATGGGCGCCGGTGCGAAACGGAAAACCCGTGCCGATCAAGGAGCCTTCCAAGCTGCGTTGCGTGCTTACCCGGATTTTCTTGCCTTCGAGCTGTGCGCCGTCGCCGCGCGACGCGGTGAAGAATTCCTGACGCATGGGATCGTACACGACGGCGTGCTGCAGGCGGCCCTTGTGCTCGAGCGCGAGCGAGACCGCGAACGTCGGGAAACCGTGCAGGAAATTGGTCGTACCGTCGAGCGGGTCGATGATCCAGACGAATTCATTGTCGCCGGTACGGCCGCTTTCCTCGGCAAGGAACGCGTGCTGCGGGTGGCTGCGGCGTATGGTGGCGATGATGTCGGCCTCGGCCTTGCGGTCGATGTCGGTGACGAAGTCGTTGCGCCCCTTGCTGTCGATTTTCAGGGAATCGAGGCGCGAAAGGCTGCGCACGATCAAATCACCCGCGCGCCGGGCGGCACGCATGCCGATATTGAGAAGAGGTTGCATATGGGTGGCGTTAGAATAACAGAGCATGACCACTCTCGTTCGCATCGTCCTCATCGACCCCAGCCATCCCGGAAATATCGGGTCGGTCGCGCGTGCCATGAAGAACATGGCCGTCGCCGATCTCGTGCTGGTACGGCCGCGGTCGTTTCCGCACGCCGAAGCCAATGCGCTGGCGGCCGGCGCCGACGATATTCTGGCGGGTGCGCGTATCGTCGACACGGTTGCCGAAGCGATCAGCGACTGTGCGTTCATTGCCGGCACGACTTCCCGCCCGCGCTCGTACTACTGGGAGTTCACGACGCCGCGCGATGTCGCCGGGCGCATCGTCGGGTTGCCCGAAGAAAACCGGGCGGCTTTGCTGTTTGGCTCCGAGCGCTACGGCCTCGCCACGGAGGACTTGAACCATTGCAACGTTCTGGTGAGGATTCCCGCCAATCCTGAGTATTGCTCGCTGAATCTGGCGATGTCGGTGCAGCTGCTGACCTACGAAATCTTCATGTCGCGCGAACAGCCGCACTCGCACACGCAGCTCGAATTGCCGCTGGCTCCGTCGGGGGACGTCGAGCATTTTTACGCTCATCTGCACCAGGTCATGGGCGAAATCGATTTTGACGACCGTACCGGACACCTCATGGAGCGCCTGCGGCGCTTGTTCAATCGCGCTCAGCTCGACCGCAACGAACTCAACATCCTGCGCGGTATCCTGAGCGCGGTGCAGGGCCGGCGGGGTCAGTCGGCGCAGCGGCGGCGCGATGAGCGCGACCGGCGCGAATGAACGTACCCGAGCATGGCCGCGCAGGGCGGCGCGCATGTTGAGGCCGGTGTACCTGGACCATGCGGCGACCACGCCCGTCGATCCCCGAGTGGCGGCGGCCATGGCGCAGTGCCTGACCGAGGAGGGCGAATTCGGCAATCCGGCGTCGGCTAGCCATGCTTACGGTGATGCCGCCCGCGTACGGGTCGAGATGGCGCGCGCGCAGGTCGCCGCGGCCGTCGGGGCCATGGCGCCGGAGATCGTGTGGACGTCGGGCGCCACCGAAGCCAATAATCTCGCGATTTTCGGTGTCGCTCAGTATTACCGCGAGCATGGCCGGCACATCGTCACGGCCCGCACGGAACACAAGGCCGTGCTCGATCCATGCCGTGAGCTCGAACGGCGGGGCTGGCGAGTCACGTACTTGGCGCCCGACCGCGGTGGATTGATACATCCCGATCAGGTAGCCGCGGCGTTGCAGGCAGACACCGTGCTGGTGTCCATCATGCTCGTCAACAACGAGATCGGCGTGATCCAGGATATTGCAGCCATAGGCGCGGTCTGCGCGCAGCACGGCCGTGCGTGGCTGCATGTGGATGCGGCGCAAGGCGTCGGCAAAATAGCCATCGACTTCGCGGCCCTGGGCGTGGACCTGATGTCACTGTCGGCGCACAAGGTGTACGGTCCCAAGGGTGTCGGCGCCCTGGTGGTGTCGCGGCATGACGGCGGCCGCGGACAGGGCGAGCGAGTGCAGCTGGCGGCGTTGCAATTCGGCGGCGGTCAGGAGTTGGGCTTGCGAGCGGGGACCGTGGCAACCCATCAAGTGGTGGGCATGGGTCTGGCGTTCGAATTGGCGCGCACGGCGCCGCCCTCGGAGGTCGAACGAATCGCGGTATTGCGGGAGCGCCTGTGGGAGGGGTTGGCATCGCTGGGCGGTACCTTTCGCAACGGCGATGCGAAGCACTCGGTACCGCACGTGCTCAACGTGTCGTTCGAGGGGGTCGAAGGCGAAAGCCTGCTCACGGCCGTGCGGGGGCGCCTCGCGGTCTCGACCGGCTCGGCCTGCACCTCGGCGCTGCAGGAGCCCTCCTATGTGCTGCGGGCTTTGGGCCGAGACGACATTTTAAGTGAGAGCAGCCTGCGATTCGGGCTGGGTCGCAACACCAGCGAGAGCGATATCGACACGGCAGTGGCGGTGGTCACTCGAGCGGTGTCGCGCTTGCGCCGGATTGGCGGCGCGTGAAGTACAGCGAACTGACCCTGCACTACTTCGAGACGGCGGCGGCCGGGGTCCTCATCGGTCCCGATGTTTACCGCGGCGCCGCCGGCAGCCGCGCGCACGGGACCTGGGTGCAATTCGACCTGCAGGTCAGTGGCGGGATCATTCAGGCGGCGCGGTTTCTGGCGTTCGGCTGTCCGCACACCATTGCGGTGTCGGCCTGGGTCGCCGAACACGCCGGCGGACCCGTCCGGACTGCGCTGCCTGAGGGGGTGGCGGATTTGAGCGAGCGCTTTGCGGTGCCGCCGGAGAAACGGGGGCGGCTATTGATCATCGAGGATGCGTGGGTTGCCGCGGCCACTGGTGCACTGCCGCGTTAGCGCGGCGCCAAGATCGCGCGTGGAATTGAGTACGGGCACTGGCATCCCCATATCGGTAAAACGGCTCCTGCACTGCGGGCATGAGCTTATGAGAAAAAACGCGCCCTGGTTCCGTGCGTACCGGTCATGGGCGTGTTATGTATAGCGTAACGGCCGGATCTTAGGCGGCACCTCAGAGGGCAGCGCGGTATGGCGATATTGTTGACGGAATCGGCGGCTGATCGGGTTCGATCTCACCTGGCGCAACGCGGAGCCGGTTTGGGCTTGCGCGTCGGAATCAAGAAGACCGGGTGCTCGGGATTCGCCTATGTGGTGAATTATGCTGACGAAATTCATCCTGAGGACGCGGTTTTCGAGGCGCGCGGCGTGAAGGTGGTGGTGGATCCTTTGAGCCTGCCGCTCATCGACGGCACCCTGGTGGATTTCGTCAAACAGGGCTTGAACGAGGCCTTCAAGTTCCAAAACCCGAAAGCCAAGGGCGAATGCGGGTGCGGCGAGAGTTTTAACGTCTAACGACGCGCTCGGCGCTACCATCGCGCGACCCTGGTTTCCGGGGTTTTCCGAAGTAATACAGGGACTTCGGTAACCATCCTGATTGCTTGAGCGCGCCCGCTCCAGTACACTTCGCGGTCTTTGTCGGCCCCCATGGGGCGGATTTCCTTTTCCTATCCCGAGGTCATCATGCCAATCGAGCGTACTCTTTCCATCGTCAAGCCGGACGGCGTCGGCCGTAATCTGATCGGTGATGTCTATCGCCGTTTTGAGCAGGCGGGCTTGCGAGTGGTGGCGGCGCGCATGCTGCAGCTCTCGCAGGCGGAAGCGGAGGGATTTTACGCGGTACACCGCGAGCGTCCGTTCTTCAAGGACCTGGTGCGCTTCATGACCTCGGGTCCGGTGATGGTGCAAGTGCTCGAGGGTGAAGGTGCGATCGCAAAGAATCGCGAGGTCATGGGCGCCACCGACCCGAAGAAGGCGAATAAAGGCACGATTCGCGCCGATCTTGCCACCAGCATCGACGAGAACATCGTCCATGGTTCGGATGCTCCGGATACTGCGGCGCGGGAAATCGCCTACTTCTTCCGGGAAATTGAGCTCTGCCCGCGTACGCGCTAGCGTAGGCGCGCGTAATAGAGGAGACATTACTTGGCCGGCGAACGCGTGAATTTACTTGGGCTTCCGCGCGCGGAACTCGAGGCGTTCGTGGCCGAGCGTCTGGGCGCCAAGCCGTTTCGCGCCCGCCAGTTGATGAAGTGGATCTACCGGCGTGGCGTGGCGGATTTCGCGGCGATGACCGATCTATCGCAGGACTTCCGTGCGCAGCTGGGTGCGGTTGCGAGGATCGCTGTTCCGGACATCGCCGCCGAGCAAGTATCGAGCGACGGCACGCGCAAATGGATGCTGCGCATGGACGAGGTCCAGGGAATCGAGACCGTTTACATTCCCGAGCCGAACCGAGGCACGTTGTGCATCTCGAGCCAGGTGGGTTGCGCCATGGACTGTTCATTTTGCTCGACCGCGCAGCAGGGCTTCAACCGCAACTTGAGCGTCGCTGAAATCGTCGGACAGGTATGGCTGGCTCATCGTGAATTGACCGCATCGCGCGCCAACGGAAGTGGCGATCCGGAGCGAGGTGGCAATGCCGACGGCGGTAATGACGCCGACGCGGGCAGTGACGCCGACGAAGGCAGCGACGCCGCCGCGCCTGAGGGTGCCCGCCGCAATATTACGAATATCGTGTTCATGGGCATGGGTGAACCGCTCGCCAATTACCGCAACGTGGTGCCGGCCATGCGGATATTTCTCGACGATTTGGGCTACGACGTGTCGCGCCGCCGGGTGACGCTGAGCACCTCGGGGTTGGTTCCGCAGATCTATAAGTTGGCGGAAGAATGCAATGTCGCGCTGGCGGTGTCGCTGCATGCGCCGAACGATGAATTGCGCAACGATCTCGTACCCATCAATCGGATACATCCGATCGCCGAATTATTGACGGCATGTTGGCACTACATCGACGTGCAGAACGGCCGCAGCGTCACTTTCGAGTACGTCATGCTCGACGGTGTGAATGACAAACCCGAGCATGCGCGCCAGCTCGCGCGGCTTCTCAAAGGGCGGGCTGCCAAGCTCAATCTGATTCCCTTCAACGCGTTTCCCGGCACACGCTATCGCCGCTCGACCGCGGCGGCCATCGTGAAATTTCGCGACATTCTCAACGAGCACGGCGTCATCGCGACGATTCGCAGGACACGCGGCGACGACATTGACGCGGCTTGCGGCCAGCTGGCCGGCCGGGTGACGGATCGCACCTTGGTGCGGCTCGGCGCCAAACTGGCCTCTACTTCACGCGCCGGGGCGGAAATTCGATGAAATCCGGTCCGGTGAAGATGCTCGCGGTGATTCTCGGCACTTGCTTGGCGGCCTGTTCGCACAATTCGGACTTCAAAAAGGCTTCCCCCGAGGTGATGGCGGCCACCAATGTGCAGCTTGCGATCGAATACATGAAGCTCGGAAAATTGGCGGCGTCGCGCGATTTCATGGAGCGCGCGCTCAGTGAGGATCCGGGAAACCCTGACGTCCAAATGACGGCTGGCCTGGTCTACGAACGCCTGAATGACATGCCGAAGGCAGAGCGCGCCTATTCCACCGGCTACCGACTCGGAAAGAAAGATCCGAATATCGACAACAGCTACGCCGGATTCCTGTGCCGCACCGGCAAAGCCGTCGCGGGCGAAAAGCTATTCGCTGAGGTTGCGCGCAATCCGCTGTATCAGACCCCGGAGGTGGCTCTGGTCAACGCCGGGGTTTGCGTGCGAAGTACCGGTGACATGGTCGACGCCGAGCGGTATTTCAACCGGGCATTGGCGATTCGTCCGAATTTGCCCGAGGCCATGCTGCAACTCGGGAATATTTCATTCGACCGCGGCGACGCTGTACAGGCACGAGATATCGTACAACGCTATCTGGCGGTGAATGCGCCGACTCCGGAAGTCCTGTGGCTGGGGGTTCGCGCGGAACGCAAGCTGGGCGATGCAACCGCGGCGGCGAGCTATGCACGGCGCGTGCAGAGTGAATTCCCGAATTCAGAGCAGGCGCAAATCATGCGTTCCGGCGTCGATCGATGACCGTTACCGGCGCAACGACCGGTGCGCGGCTGAAGGCCGAGCGCGAACGCCGGGGATTGAGCTCGCAAAAGGCCGCCGATGAGCTGCATCTCGACGGTTGGGTCATCGATGCGCTCGAGGCTGACGACTACGAGCGCATTGGTCCATCGGTGTACGCCAAGGGGCATTTGAAGAGGTATGCCGCGTTGCTGGGATTGCCCCCCGCGGAAATCATGGACGGTTACGAATCCCGTGCGCAGGCGCCGCGGCCGCCTGCCTCGCAGCCGACCAATGTGAGGCTGCGCACCGATGCACCCGCCGTGAGCAACTTACCTTGGCCGTCGATCGTGGGCTCCATTGCGGTGGTGTTGCTGGTCGCCGGGGTGGTCTGGTGGAAGCCGTGGCAACATCGCGGTGCGGGTCCGGTGGCCGCCGAGACCCTGGCAGCGGCGCCAAGCGCAGCGTCGACCGATCGCGCACCCGAACCTGCCGGGGCCGTGGTCGCTTCCGCCGATGCATCGCCCGCGGTATCGTCCGCCGCTGCGCTGCCGCCCATGGCGGCCCCATCACCTGCGCCGTCATCGGCGCCGTCGGTGCCGCCGGCGGGAGCCGCTGCGCCGCACGCTGCGCGGGCGACGCCGTCGCCGGAGCCCGACGCGACCGCCGGGATAGGCCGTGCTCGACTCCGCTTGAGCTTTTCCGCCGACTCTTGGGTTGATGTGCACGACGCGGCGGGCCGACGGGTGTTCGCGGGCAATGGGCGCGCCAACAGCGTGAAAACCATCGCGGGTATCGCGCCCATGCGCGTGTACTTGGGCTTTGCGAGCGGCGTGCAACTCGAGATCAACAACCGCGCAATCGCGATCGGGCCGCAATTCATGGCCGGCGATGTAGCGCGCTTCGAGGCGGGCGCTGACGGCGTCTTGCGCCGTGATACCCGCAGCGCGGCCACTCCCGCACTGGCAACTCCCGGCGTAGCGGCCCCCGGCGCGCCAACGCGCAGCACGCATCCGTCCGGCTGATCGGAGAGCGCTCTTGACCAAGATTATCGAGCCCCTGCGCGGCGTGCATGATGTGTTGCCCGCGCAAATAGCCGCCTGGCAACATCTCGAGCGCATCACCCGAGAGGTCTTTGCGGGGTACGGCTACGAGGAATTCCGCGTCCCCGTGATTGAGCAGACGCAATTGTTCAAGCGCTCGATCGGCGATTTTACCGATATCGTCGAGAAAGAGATGTTCAGCTTCGTCGATCAGGGTGAGGACCACATCACGCTGCGCCCCGAAGCGACCGCCGGCATCGTTCGCGCGGTCATCTCGAACGGAATGCTGCGGGAGGGCCGTCTGCGCGTCTGGTGCATGGGTCCGATGTTCCGGCGCGAACGGCCGCAAGCAGGACGCTACCGTCAGTTTCATCAAATCGATGCGGAGGCATTCGGATTCGAAGGGCCGGATATCGACGCCGAAATCATCCTATTGTCCGCGCGCTTGTTGCGGCGACTCGGATTGACCCGCACGAAGCTATTGGTCAATTCGCTGGGAACGCCTGCTTCACGCGCCGCGTATCGTGACCAGCTCACTGCGTACTTCAGCGGGCACGAGGCCTCGCTCGACGAGGACAGCAAACGGCGGCTCAAGGGCAATCCGCTGCGAATACTCGACAGCAAGAATCCGGACATGCAGCGCATCGTCGCCGGGGCGCCGCTGTTGCTCGATTCCCTGGATGCGGAGTCGCGGGGCCATTTCGAGTCTTTGTGCGCTCACCTGCGCAGCGCCGGCATCGAGTATGATATTGAACCTCACCTGGTCCGCGGACTCGACTATTACACCCGAACGGTCTTCGAGTGGACGACGGACGCGCTCGGTTCGCAGAGTACCGTCTGTGCCGGAGGACGCTATGACGGCCTGGTGGCCCAATTGGGCGGCGCCGCCACGCCGGGTATCGGCTGGGCCATGGGGCAGGAGCGGATCGTCATGCTCCTCGAAAAGCAGGGATTGGCCGTGCATCGCGACCGGCCGCAGGTTTATTTGGTGCTGGCCGGGGAACGCTCGGAGATCGCCGGTTTCAAACTGGCGGAGCAATTGCGCGACGCCTGGCCGAACCTCGCATTGCAAGTCAATCTAGGCGGCGGGAGTTTCAAGACGCAATTCAAGCGCGCGGATAAGAGCGGCGCACAGTTTGCGATCGTGCTGGGGGATGACGAAGCGGCCCGGGGCGTGGTGGCCGTGAAGGCGTTGCGCCAAGAAATGGCGCAGGAAGAATGCCCCATCGCCCAAATCAGTGAACGCTTGGGAGTGTTGTTGGGTCTTAAGGGCGGGTAGCGGAGAAGCCATGGCAGAAGAATATTTGACCGATGATGAACAATTAGAGGCTGTCAAGCACTTGATAGTGGAGTACGCGCCGTGGTTGATCGGCGGCGTGCTGGTTGGCGCTGCGGTGTTTTTCGGCTATCGGTATTTCCAGAGCTACACCAACGAGCGCGCGTACAAAGCGGCGGCGGAGTTCACCGCCTTGACGACCGCGCTCCAGGCGAACGACCACGCGAGGTCGCGCCAAATCGTCGACGGGCTGATCAACAACTACGCCCATTCGCCGTATGCCGATCAGGCGCAGCTGGCGCTGGCGCGGCTCGACGTCGAAGACGGCCAGATGGACAAGGCCATCGCGCCTCTGACGCAGGTCATGAACGAGTCGAAGGACACGGAACTGCGCCAGATCGCCCGCTTGCGCCTGGCCCGACTGCTGACCGATCAGGGCAAGGCGGATGAAGCGATCAAGACCCTGGCCGAACCCATGCCGGCGGCATTTTCGGCGCGTTATCACGAGGTGCGCGGCGACGCGTATGTCGCGAAGAAGGACCCTTCCGATGCAGCGGCCGAATACCAGGCAGCGCTCGGAGCTGCCGATGCGGGCGGAATCAATGCCGCATTGCTGGAATTGAAGATCCAGGATCTCGGCACCGCCGCGGCGCCGGTTGTAAAAGCCAATTCCGTGGACACTCTGAACAAGGCCAAACCCTGATGCGCTTATTGCTTCCTTTGGGTCTCGCAGCGCTGCTGATCGCGGCCGGTTGCAGCAAGGACAAAGACGTCGAGCCGCCCGCGACCTTGGTCAAGTTCCCGGCCACGCTGCCGGTGAAAAAGCTCTGGAGCGAGGGCGTCGGCGGCGGCAAGAAGCAATTGGTGCTGCGCCTCGGCCTGGGCCCCGCGGTCGACAACGGCGTGGTGTTCGCAGCGTCGCACAAGGGCGAGGTGCTCGCCGCGTCGCTGGATACGGGACGCCACATGTGGGTCAAGAAGTTAAAGATTCCGATATCGGCGGGCCCGGGCGCGGGCGCCGGAATGGTCGTGGTGGGCAGCAGCAAGGGCGCTGTCGTGGCCTTGGACGGAGCCACCGGACGCGAGTTATGGCGGGTGCGCTTGAATTCGGAGCTGCTTTCCGCTCCTGCCATCAGCGAGAAGGTGGTGGTCATTCGTTCGGTTGATGGGCGCCTCCACGGCCTCAACGCACAGAGCGGCAAGGAGCTATGGTCGGTGGAGCAACAGGTACCGCGCTTGAGTCTGCGCGGCACGGCCACTCCCATCATCGCGAAAGAAGTGGCGATTTCCGGCTTCGACAACGGTAAAGTCATGGCGGTGTCGCTCAATAACGGCGACACGGTTTGGGACACGGCACTGGCCACACCTCATGGCCGCACGGAGCTCGACCGGCTGATCGATATCGACTCGGCGGTTCGCGTGGTTGGCGACAACGTGTTCGCTGCCGGCTTCCAGGGACGCACGGCCATGCTGGCACTCGATTCGGGCCAACTCTGGTGGGGACACGATATGTCGAGCTACCGAGGCTTGGCGGTCGACGACGACAGTTTATACGTCACGCAGTCCGACGGCATCGTAGTTGCCCTGCGCCAGCGCGACGGTTCCGAGCTGTGGCGCAATCAGAAATTGAAGCTTCGGCGCTTGAGCACTCCGGTGCTGACGAGTACGGCGGTCGCGGTCGCCGATTTCCAGGGCTATTTGCATTGGCTGGACAAGACCACCGGTGAACTCGTTGCCAGGGAGCGAGTCGCCAAGGAACGGATCACCAATTC
>DASYFQ010000039.1:0-13788 GCA_036498345.1 Steroidobacteraceae bacterium | reverse complement strand
AGGCGCCACGCTGCCGATGCCGAGCCGACGCAACTCGGCGTCGATAATCTCCTCGCCGCGCACTACGGTGCGGCGGTCTATCGGCAGCATTCGCCAGTCGATTTTGACGCGCCTGAGACCAAAGGCGTCACGGGCATCGTCGAGGGTGACATGGCTGTCCCGATTGGGCGCTTGTTCGGGTTTGCTCTCCAGCATGAACGCCTTGATGAAGCGGTTCGGCTGGAAGAGCCGCAGCAGGCCGGCGATCGACATCCGGTCGAACTGGCACACCATGTCCAGAATCTGCCGCCTGGACAGCCCTTTGCGGCCATAAGGCGGCAGGCGAATGAATGGATCGGAGCGGCGCGTGCGCGACAGAGATAGGACCGCCTTGCGCAGCGCGAGCCAGCCTTGGGAATCCTGCCCGACATACACCGCGTGCAGATTGGCGCTGTAATTGAGCAATTTCTCTCGCCGTTGCAGTGCATCCGGGAGCGACATCCGCGCCATAATCGCACGGCTATGAAACATCTCGCCGTAAATGCCGCTCGCGAGCCGCCGGGTAGGGACGATGAGTTTCCGCTTGGTGTGCGGATGTTCCATGAAATACCGACCCACGAGATCGTGCTGATTCCCCAGGCCGTTCGCGGCAACATCGTTGGACAGCAGCAAGAGCCGCGCATTCTCGATACCGCCGGCGGCCAGCACGTACTGTTTCGCCGCTACCTCGAAGCGGACGCCGGAAAATGTGCCTACCGCCAGCCGCGTGACCGTGCGCGCCGACGCGTCGGTTTTGATCGCCAGCACGTTCGCATTGAGAAAGCAGCGTACGTCGCGCGCCCGTCGCAGCGCTCCGCGGTAGACCTGGCCGAAACGGGTGGGCGGGCTAAAGCGATAGATGCTGGTTTCGAGCCTATCCGGATCGAAAGGCAGTAGCTTCGCGCGCGGATGCGCGAGTTCGGACATCGCGCGTTTGGGATCGTAATCATCGCTCACGACCTGGCAGATTTCGTGGGCCCGGCGATAATAGGGTTCCAGCGCGCTCATGGCGAACGGCCAGCCGCTTTGCTCAACCCATGAACGCGATTCGAAGTCCAACGAATCGAGCGGCCGACACCAACCACCCCAGGCGTTGGTGTTTCCGCCCAGATAACGGAGCTGACAAACGTCCAGCGCGAAATAGGGCATTCCGACGTTGCGCCCGCTGTACAGCGACTGGCTCGGCCACGCGAATTCCATGCCGCCGCTTTCCAGCAGACAGACGGCGAGCCCCTGGCCGGTCAATTCCAGCGCCAGGCTGATGCCGGCCGCCCCCGCGCCGACAATGGCGATATCCGCCTCGACCACGGCACCGTTCGACACCTGTCGCGCGTCGGTAAACATTATATAGCTGCCAGCCCCCTTGAATGGCGGGTTCCCCCTGGGCGAGAGAGTATGCCCGATCGGCGTTCGTTCATCGTCCCCGCCGCCAAAGAAACGACGATACGACATAACGTAATCGCGATGCGATCGCTCGGGTCAAACACAGCGGAGCGAAGTAAAGAGTTGGCGGTCAAGGACGACAGTATCTGGCACAGCCGGCATTTCGTTGGATTCAAGTCGCTTTTGAGAAATCAAATCAAGTGCGAATCCGCGCCCTAGACCCTGGAATGTACCGGACGAGCGGGGCATCCCACACAGACCATCATACCGGGAAGACTGGTAAACACTGAGCTTCGCGACCCGACCACCGTGCCTTTACCCACGGTGACGCCCGGGGCCACGAACACGTCTGCCGCCACCCATGCCTCATCTTCAATCACGATCGGCAACGCCCGTATGGCAAAGTCCGGACTGCGGTAATCGTGAGTTCCGGCACAGAGATAACTCTTCTGCGAGATGACGACATCTTTTCCAATGACGATTTCCGCGAAGCTATAAAGCACCACGTCATCGCCTATCCACGAGTGGTCGCCGATTTTTACTCTCCAAGGATAGGTCAGGGTGGCACTGGGGCGAATAATGACGCCTTCACCGATCTGGGCTCCAAACCGCCTCAGGAGCCATCGGCGAAACCCATACATGACCTGAGGAGAGCCACGAAACAGGGTGGCCTGAACCAACCACCAAAGCTGCACCATCAATCCTGATCTGCCGCGGAAATTGGCAGGCAGCCTGAAGCTCTTCAGATTCTGGATGCTGTGTACCTGGTTATCGTGCATTTTGTAATTTTTGCACGGAGGCATTTCTAACCGCTGTATCCGACCATGACGCCATAGTAATCCTAGCCGTGGTAAATCTTATGAGCCCTCGAGCGGCGCCGGCGAAACCACAGCCGCTCGAGTTTTACATAGTCCGATCAATCTACACGCGATCCCCCAAATCTCACAATCGTGACTCCGTCCGCTATTATATGTTACGGGGAAGCAGCGGGGGTCCTTACCGCGTATCGTCCGGGTTTCATCCAAAAATGTCAGGCTCCTGTCATGGAATACCCATTAACTTCGGACCAAGTTACCGAATTCTTTCGGCAAGGTTTTCTCGCCATTGAAACGCCGCTCATTTCGAAATCCGAGCTCGAATGGTGCAGCAATATTTTGATGCGTATGCTCGAAACCGGTCAGGGTCGCAGCGAAGGTAGAAATCTCGATCTCGTTGCGAAAGACGGCAGCGAAGAGACCACGCTGCCCAGCGTGCTTCAGCCTTCGTTGTACGCGACCGAATTGCGGAATTTATCCTATCGGAAGACCGCCCTCGCAGTGGCGCGGCAGTTGTTGGGTCCGCAGGCGAGTTTTTCCGGCGATCACACGATTTTCAAACCAGTCCGTAAAGGCGGCGCCACGCCTTGGCACCAGGATGAAGCGTTCCGCGAGCCCGGTTTCGAGTACGATGAAATCAGCATTTGGATCGCCATGACGGATAGCACGATCGAGAACGGCGCCATGGCGTACATTCCCGGTTCGCATTTGTTGGGGGTGCTTCCGCACCGTTTGAACGGCGGCGCAAAGGAAGCCAATACGATCGAGTGCTATGCGGGCTTCGATCCGAACACTGCGGCCGTACGGCCGATTCCCGCAGGCGCCATGATCATTCATCATGGCCGCACGGTTCACGGATCGTCGGGCAACAAAACGAATACTCCGCGGCTTGCGTATATTCTGCAATACAGTACCCCGGTCGGAATCAGCAAGGAGATCCGTAAAGCTCCATGGCTCGACCATCTGCGCAGTGCCAACCAGCGACGGCGCAAGAGCTTTTTGCTCCGCGGCGGAATTTTTCCTGAATTACTGCGCGTGCTGCGATCCGATCGCCATTCCGCAGCGTTCTTCTGGCGCCGACGCGTCAATCAGTTTCGCAATTTGTTCAAGGACTAGGGTCATCGCAGGCGCAGGCGTTCACCGTAGCCCGTCAGCTCCAGATATCCACGGCCGACGATTCGGCGCTGCTCATGAGCTCGAACCGCACCCTCCCAGTAGATTGCGCCGGTGGACAGCCGCGTGTCGTTCTCTTGATCGTCGAGTAGCGGCTCGAGGTCGAACTCTCGATCTCCTGCACGAACATGCCATTCCACCGGGTAGGTAATTCGCGTTCGTGGCGATGTCCACTGCCGGCCCGCGCGAAACTCCACATCGTCCGGCCGCAGGATTTGCAGACGACCGTCGCCGCCGCGCAGCGTGCCGCCGGCCCAACGCTGCTCGCCCCGAGTGCCGCGGATACGGAAGGCCATCAGCGCCGCGCCGCCGTCCAAATTGATGCCGATCCAATCCCAACCCACGGCGCCGCTGTCCAGGTACTCGCTGGACCATTCGTGGTCGAGCCATGCTTCGCCGGTAACGCGATCCACGCGACCCTGACGCGTGATCGCGCCCGCCACACGCAGATGCGGCAGGCTGTAGTAATAGCTCGCGGCCGTGGGCGATGGACCCTTGCGGCTGACTCCGGAGTCTCCGTTGAGCAGAACCGCTTGTGTCTCCGAAAGCGTCAGATCGATCGAGAAGTCCTCGGCATCGATCTTTGCCGTGTAGGCGGCCGCGCCGCGCTGAAGGGACCAATGGTCAATCCAAACGTGGGTATCGTCCGCGGTGGCTTCGGCGAGACCCAACCCGGCACGGCGAATCCGTTGGTCCTGCCATAGCCGGCCGCGCGCCGGGTCGCTGATGGCGCAATGCGCGATCAATAGCTGATGCGGTGTGAAGGCGCTGGGATTGCGCTCGTCGATAGCGGGCTTGGTGCGAAAAAACGTGATTTGAAAACCGAGCGACTCGCCGCGCTCCGTGGTCAACCAACCGGTGACGTACCACCACTCGGTGCGATACTGCGGGTGACTGCCGTAGTCCGCGGGAAATACCAGGGTTTGACCGGTAACGGCAGCATAGGTGGGCGCCGGGGCCCCGGCTGCCATACTTCCCACACGAGTGCCGGCGCCGCTCGCAAGAACGAATACGGCGCACCATGCGAGAAATGTCCTCATGGCTTCGGCGGACGCCGCGCATGGCCTGGGCCGCACTCTCGCGGTATCATACAGGTGTGCGCTGAGATCCTTGTCTTTGGGCAATTCGATATGTCATCAGACCAATCGCTTACAGCTGAGCAGGTCGGTAAATTCTTTCGGCAAGGCTTTCTTGTCATTGAAACACCTCAAATCGTTGGTCAGGAGCTGGAGCGGTGCCATCACATATTGATGCACCTGATCGAGCGGGGCGTTGGTCGCGAAGAGGGCAGGAATTTCGATCTCGCCGCCAGATCGGGCGGAGAGGACCTCCCTTCTCCGCAAATGGTTCGACCTTCACTTTATGCTGCCGAATTAGCCCGATTGTCTTGTCGAAGTACGGCCTTGGCCTTTGCGAAGCAACTACTGGGTCCGGATGCGTCTTTCGCGATGGATAATAGCATCCTCAAACCGAGGAGAAATGGTGGGCCTACCCCGTGGCACCAGGATGAAGCCTATAACGATCCCCGCCATTACCAAGAGCAAGTCAGCTTCTGGATTGCGATTACCAATAGCACTATTGAGAATGGTGCCATGGCATACATACCCGGTTCACATCTGCTGGGGATCCTCCCACATCGACTTCACGGCGGCTCAGCGGAGGCAAATTCGATCGAATGCTGCGAGGGGTTCGATCCGACCGCAGCAGAAACTTGCCCGATTCCGGCCGGCGCGATGATCATTCATCATGGCCGCACGTTGCATGGCGCATCTCCAAACAAGTCCGATCGGCCGCGACTTGCCTACATTCTCACCTACAAAACGCCGCCGAGGCGGCGTGTGGAGTTGGGCGAGTTTCCCTGGAATGAGCGGGTTGGAAAATCCAGCCGAATGCAGCGCGGACGTTGGCTTCTTCGCGGGGGAATATTTCCCGAGCTGTGGCGATTTTTGCGATCCGACCGCGACGCCCATCGACATTTTTTTGATCAAGTACGACGACGCCTTTTCAGGAGTTAGGGCTCGCTTCACCAGTCCTCGCGCACGGCCTGCACGGCATCCCGACTCATCGCAGCGCGTCCGCTCCAAACGGCGGTGACGGCCGCAGCGGCGATCAGCGTGGTGCTGAGCACCGCGAGTTGCCAGACCGGGATGGCGAGATCGATGCTCCAATTGAAGGACTGGCGATTGATCACGTACACCAGAACCAGGCTCAATGCGGTGCCGAGACCGAGGCCGTAGGCCACGCCGAATGCGCTCGTGAGAATGCCTTCGCTGGCCAGCATGCCGATGATCTGCCTGCGCAGCATGCCGATGTGCCGCAACATGCCGAACTCGGCGCGCCGGGCGAGGGCGGTCGAACTCGCGGCAAAGCTCACGCCGGTGAGGCCGATAAAAACGGCGATGGCTTCGAGCGCATAGGTGATGGCAAATGCCCGATCGAAGATCTGCAGCGAGCGTTCACGCAGCGCAGTGCTGGTCAATATTTCGAGGGAATCGCCGCGCGCGAACCGGGCACGCAACTCGGCTTCGGTGACCGCGGCGCTGGCCCCGGTATTCAGCCAGATGGAACCCTCGTTGGCACTGCCATCGCCGGTGGCGGCGAGGTACGCCCGCCGCGAGATCACGACGGAACCGGACGTGCGCGCGTAGTCGCGCCAGATCCCGGCGACCGTGAACCGTTGGGTGCGGCCGGCGAGCGGCAGGTCGATCCTGTCCCCGAGCCCGTAACCGTAGAGGTCTTGCAGCGCCTCGGATATCCATGCCGGTTCGGCGTCCGACGGCAGCGGCCGCTCGGCGCTTCGCACCAGCGGCAATTCGTCCGCCGCTTGGGCAGCCGTCGCGCCGCGGGCGATCAAGATCACGGGCGCGCGCTTGGGATCGAGCAACAGCGGCCGCGTGCGGCGGAACTCGATGCGCGAGATGCCGGCGACCGACGCGAGCTTCGTTTGATCGGCGGCAGACCAGTACGCCGTGTCGCTGCCGAGGGGCTCGCGCAGTTGCATGTCGGCGGGCAGCAGTTTGCCCAGCCAGTGCTCGAATGACACGCGGAACGAATACACCATAATGGCCATGGCGACCATCAGACTGAAACTCACGATGATGGACGCCAAGCTCAAGGTCGAGAGCCCGACGTTTTCGCGAAGCTGAGCCACCGCGGTGTCGAACACGATACGGTGCGTGCTCGGCGCCAGACTCAAGCCTTTCACGGTGAGCGCCGGCACCAGCAATACCGCGCCGAATAGCAGTGCGGCGATCGCGGCATAACCGAAAACCGGCAATCCTGTTATGGGCGGCAGTCCGGACAGCGCGGCCCCCAATCCCAACAGCGCAACTCCGGAGTACGCACCGGTGCGAGCCACCACGGCGTAGTCGCCGTCGCCGCCCTTCAGCGAACGGGCTGGCGCTTGACGTGCCGCGCTGCGGGCCGGCAGCCAGGCGCCGATGCTCGCGACCACCGTACCCATCACAAAGAAGGCGAGCGTGGGCAGCGGCGCCGCACGCATCGACGCGCCAACGGCATGCAATTGGCCGTTGCCGAGATCTCCGGTCAGGAAGCGCAACGCGGCGGCGGCAAACAGCACGCCGAGAATGATGCCGAGGCAAGACCCGGCGGCACCGAGGGCGGCTCCCTCGCCGATGAGCGCCCGCTGCAATTGACCCCGGGTCACGCCGAGCGCCCGGAGCAGGGCGAGGGAGCGGCGTCTGCGCAGCACCGATAAGGACTGCGTCGAGAAGACCAAGAACGCACCGGTCCATAGGGCGACGAGCGCCAGCATATTCAGATTGACTCGATATGCGCGAGTGACGGTAATGGCGCGGTCGCGCTCGACTTGCGGGGCGATCGCGAGCACGCCGGCCGGCAATTTGCGCCCGAGAGCGCGGCGAAAGACGTCGACGTCGTTGCCCGGACGCAAGCGCAAATCGATGCGATTCAACCGGCCGATTTGCCCGAATGTCCACTGGGCCGAGGCAATATCCATCAATCCCAATGCCTGGGAATATGTGCCTTCCGACAGAATGCCCTGCACGCGAAGCGCCTTCGGCGAGCTGCCGACGATCACTTGCAGCAGATCGCCGCGCCGCAATTTCAGATCCTGCGCGGCGCTGCTGCTCAGATAAATGCTGTCGGGTTGGAAGAGCGTGAACAGGCCGCCGCCGATGTCGCCGATGAGCGCGGGTTGCAGCGTGGCGGCACGGAACGGGTCAACCCCCAATACCTTCAACGTGTCGCGCCGGCCGGGCAGAGCCACGTCCAGTTCGAGCACGGGACTCGCCACGCTCACGGCGGCATCGCGCGCCAGCTGCGTGAACAGCTGCTCGGCAAAGCCCTCGCGCGGACCGCGCACGACCACGTCGGCTTCGCCCACCAACCGTTTCGTGGCCAAGCCAAATTCATTGAGCGCGGCGTTGTTGACCAGGTATACCGCAGCGCCCAGAGCCACGCCTAGGGCGATGGCGAGCACGGTGACCAGAAGCCGCGTGGGCGATTCGCGCAATTGCGCGAGAAGCAGCACGCGCCAAATCGTGAACGCACTCCGGGGAACTCGCGGAACGCTCATCGGCTCGAGGCGAAGGATGCGAGTCCGCCGGCATCGAGAACCAGGATGCGATCGGCCGTTTCGGCCGCGGCGCGAGAGTGGGTGATCAAGATGCCCGCGCCGGCATTGTCCTTGACCTGCGCGCGCAATAACGCCAGAGTCTGCGCCGCGCTGCGCGGGTCGAGATTCCCCGTCGGCTCATCGGCCAGGACCAGCCGCGGCCGATGCACCAGCGCACGCGCGATGGCGATGCGCTGCATTTCACCGCCGGACAGCTCGCGCGCGTACCGTGCGGCGAGTGGAGCGATGCCCACCGCTGCCAGCATCGAGGCGGTGCGCCGGCTGCGGTCAGGCTCGGTCACTCCCAGCAGGTCGAGCGGCAGAGCGACGTTCTGCTCGACGCTGAGGTAGGGCAATACATGAAAGGCTTGAAAGACGAACCCGACTGCCCGGCGCCGGAGCAGGGTGACGGCGTCATCGTCCAAACTCGACAGATCCACTCCGTCGAGCAGCACCCGACCCGAATCCGGTTGATCGAGGCCGGCCAGTAAATTGAGCAGCGTCGACTTGCCGACGCCCGATTCACCCATGACGGCCAGGTATTCGCCCTGCCGCAATTCGAGTTCCAGCCGCTCGAAGATCGGGGGCCGATCCGGCGAATAGCGCTTGCTGAGATTCTCGAGCCGCAGAACGGCGGGATCAGCCACCGGGCCCCGCATACCGGCGGCTTCCCACCCCTATCAAGCGGCGTCGACTCCAATCAGCGCCTTGACTTCCAGGAAATCGCGCAGGCCGAATTCGCCGTACTCGCGGCCGTTGCCTGACATCTTGAAGCCGCCGAACGGCGTTTGCATATCGCCTGACGCACCGTTCAAGGCGACCTGACCGGCTCGAATGCGGTTGCCCACGCGCCGGGCACGAACATTGTCTTGCGACCAGACGTAGGCTGCCAGGCCGTACGGCGTGTCGTTGGCGATCTGCACAGCCTCCTCCTCGTTCTCATAGGGCAGGATGCAGAGCACGGGGCCGAATATTTCCTCGCGCGCAATGGTCATGTCGTTTCGTACGTTCGAGAAAATCGTCGGCTTGACGAAATAGCCCGTGGGCATTCCCTCGGGACGGCCGGCGCCGCCGGTTATGAGGCGTGCGCCCTCGGCGATTCCCTTCTCGATGAATCCCCCGACGCGGTCGAATTGCAGTTTGGAAACCACCGGGCCCACGGTGGTCTTTTCGGACGCGGGATCCCCCACGACCACGGTCTCGGCAACCCGCTTGGCAATGGCTTCAACCGCCGCCATCCTGCCCGCGGGAATCAGCATGCGCGTCGGCGCGTTGCAGGACTGACCGGAATTTTGGAATACGTGCAGTACGCTTTGCTTCACGGCCCGCTCAAAATCCGCGTCATCCAGCAATACATTCGGCGACTTGCCGCCCAGCTCCTGATGCACGCGCTTGACCGATGCGGCGGCGTTGCGCGCGACCTCCGTGCCTGCCCGGGTCGATCCGGTAAATGACACCATGTCTATTTCACGATGCGACGACAGCGGCGCGCCCACGTTGAGACCATCGCCATTGATCAGATTGAATACGCCCGCGGGAACTCCGGCCTCGTGCATGACCTTCGCCCACAGGATGGCGCTGAACGGCGAATACTCCGAGGGCTTGAGAACCATGGTGCAGCCGGCGGCCAACGCCGGCACGACTTTCGCCGCCACCTGGTTCATCGGCCAATTCCATGGCGTGATCAGCGCGCAGACCCCGACCGGCTCCTGCACCAATCGGGTGGTGCCGCGCATTTCCTCGAATTTGAAGGTTTTCAGCACTTCGATCATGGCGCTGATGTGGCCGACGCCAATCCGGGTCTGCGACCCCTTCGCGAGCGTGATCGGCGCGCCCATCTCCGTGGAAATAGCCTGGGCGATTTCGTCGTAGTGCGCCTTGTAGGCGGCGAGGACGCGCTGCATCAGCGCGAGGCGCTCCGCGGGAGCGGTGCGCGAGTAGCTGTCGAACGCGCGGCGCGCAGCCCCGACGGCGCGGTCCACATCTTGCGCGCTGCCCATCGATATCACCCCGGCGGCGGTCTCGGTAGCGGGGTTGATGACCTTGAATTCCTTCGGTACGACCGGGTCGACCCAAGCGCCGTCAATGTAGAACTGCCGATTGTCATACGTCATTGAACTGCCCCTCAAAATTCATGAAACCTGGGTATGTATTCTACTCGTTGGGATGGCGGGGCGCAGATCTCTTGTCGCCAGCCGCCGACGCCCGGTTCCGTGCCGCGGAATATCGACGCAGGTTTGCGGCCATAGTTCTCATTCTGGCATCTGCATTATTGCTAGGCTGCACGCGCGGAATCTCGAGGGAAATGGGCGGCGACGGCGCTGCCGTTACGCCGGTTTTGGAGTGATATGCCAGGAATTATTGTAAGACTGCTGCTCGTGCTCGCCTGCGGCGGCTCCGTTTGGCTGATGCCGGCTGCGGCGCGCGCTGCCGTCCCGGAATGGAATCCGGTGCGCACGCATGCCGTTCAGCTCGGACCTGAGGCCAGCCGATTGATGGTGGGGTTTCGCGCAACCCCGAGCAATTCCGTGGTCAAGGCGGTCAAGCCCCGAATGCGGGCACAGAGCATCAAGATCGTCCAAGCCAAGACGTCCGAGGCGGACGTCGCGGGGCTGGCCCAGCGGACCGGCTTGGGCGTGGCCAGATCGCGGCAGATGACGCCGAGCGTGCATGTGCTGTTCTTGCAAAAGACGCTCTACGGCGCCGACGTCAACGCGGTGCTCAAGAAGCTACGCACTGATCCCGCCGTGCAGTTTGCCGACGTCGATCAGCGCCGCTACGCGCATGCGGTGCCGGACGATCCGCTATTCGTGCCTACGGCGACGGCCAGCGGTCAGTGGTTCATGCAGACTCCCAGCGCCGCGATCATTACCCTCGGCGGCATTGCGACTCAGGATTTGTCGGCAACGGATGCCGTGTCCGCCTGGGCGATTACCACGGGCAGCTCGGGAACGGTCATAGCTGACGTCGACACCGGCGTGCGCTTCGATCATCCCGATTTATTGCGTGCGGGCTTCGACGCATCGCAGGCGGGCTTCGGCGGCCGGCTGCTGCCGGGCTACGACTTCGTCGACCAAGACTACAATCCGAACACCGGGGCTGCCCTGGGCACCTTCCTCATCGCCAATGACGGCGATGGCTGGGATCCGGACCCGTCCGATCCCGGTGATTGGATCAACAAGACGGATCAGCAAAACACGCTCTTGTTCCCGGTGGCGACCTGCCCGGCCCAAGACAGCTCCTGGCATGGAACCCGGGTCGTGGGTGTGTTGGGCGCCCTCACCAACAACGGCGTCGGCATCGCCGGAATGACTTGGAATCCCTACATATTGCCGGTGCGGGCACTGGGTAAATGCGGCGGTTACGACTCGGACATCATCGCGGGCATGCAATGGGCCGCAGGCATGCCGGTCACCGGAGTCCCGGATAATCCTTACCCCGCCGACATCATCAATTTGAGCCTGGGCGGCAGCGGCGCCTGTCCCTCGGCTTATCAGACCGTGGTTGATTCCTTGGCCACGATGGGCGTCTTGGTGGTCGTTTCAGCCGGCAACGAGAGCGGACCCGTGGATGCGCCAGGCAATTGCAGCGGCGTGCTGGCGGTCGCGGGGCTGCGCAATGTCGGGACCAAGGTCGGCTACAGCAGTTTCGGTCCCGAAGTGGGGGTCGCAGCCCCAGCCGGCAACTGCGTGACCACGTCCGGACCGTGCTATCGGACCATCGACACCAGCGTCAATTCGGGGCTGACGACGCCCGGTGCAAACGGTTACACGGATCAAATAAACACCAATCTGGGCACCAGCTTTTCGGCGCCCATCGTCTCAGGAATTGCCGCACTGATGCGCGCAGTCAATGCGAACTTGACGCCGGCGCAATTGATCCTGCGCATCAAATCGAGCGCTACGGCGTTTCCGGCAAATACCGGAACTCTGCCGGTATGCCCCAAGGTCGACGCGGTATCGGGAGAGTGCTCCTGCGTCCCCGGTCAATGCGGCGCGGGCATGGTGAACGCGCTGAGCGCCGTCAACGCGGCGCTCAATCCGATCGCGACGATATCCGCCGGCGGCAGCAACACGGTATTCGACGCCGGCGGCAGCGCCGCGGCGTGCAATCAAACCATTGCCTCATACGCGTGGACGGCAGCCGGCGGCATCAGCATTACGTCGGGCGCAAACGCGTCCAAGGTGACGGTCGCTTCCACCGGCAGCGCGGGCACGCTGATGCTGACGGTGACCGACGCTGCGGGACACATGGATAGTTCCGCCAGCGTTTCGTTCAGCGCCGCCGGTGCGGCAACCATCGTTGCCCCGTCCTCGGCCGGTACTGCCGCCACCGCCTGTCCCACGCCGCTGACCGTCACGCTGACGCCGCCCACGGTGACCGAGGCGTTTTCTCCGGCGAGCGTCGGCGAGAATGTCGCATCGACGCTCACCATCACCTTCAGCAATGCGAATGGCTTCGACTTGACCCAGTCGGGCTTCACCGAGACCGTGCCTGCGAACCTGATCATTCAGACTTCGCCGGCACCCACGACGAGCTGCAGCGGCGCGTCCGGGACGTTGACCAGCTCGGCGAGCGCCGTGACCATGGCCGGCGCCAATATTCCGGCCAGGGGCAGCTGTTCCATGACCATGAGCGTCAAGAGCGCGACCGCGGGCAGTTACGCCAACGCGATTGCCGCGAATGCGCTGTCGACGGCGTCGGCCGGCGGCAACTCGGCAAGCGCGTCGACCTCGCTGACCGTGACCGCACCGGCCCCGGTGATCGCGGCTGCACCGAGCAAGAGCGGCGGCGGAGCCGTGGATTGGCTGGACATGATGTTCGTCGTCGGCGTGCTGCTCGCAGGACGGCGGCAGGCCGGCCGCCCACCCCGCGGGGGCACCCGTCGGTTATAATTCAACAGATGGAGTCACCGAACACACCGGACGCACCGAGTACGCGGGTCGTCGTGCAATCCGTAAAGACGCATCGCGACGCGCGCGGAATCTTGTTCGAACCCTTGACTGACGCGGAGCTCGCGAGCCAGAAGAACGTGCACGTGGTGCTCACTCGGCCCAGCGAAGTGCGCGGCAATCACGTGCATCGAACGGCGGTGGAAACCACCACCGTGGTGGGCCCCTGTCTGATCCGCCTCAAGGAGGCCGGCGCGATCCGCGATCTCGAGGTGCCGGCAGGCGAGACCTGGCGGCTGACGATACCGCCCGGCGTGGTGCATGCATATCGCAATACCGGCGAATCGATGATGGTGCTGGTGTCGTTCAGCACCAATCTGCATGACCCCGCAGGTTCGGACACGCAGCGAGAGGAAATTCTCTGAGCGCCGCATCGTCGAGCGCCTTTTTCATCGTTCATCCGTGGCGCGAATTGATTCGAGCTCGTGTCCCCGCTTGAAATCGTCGATGTGCTTCTCCATCCAGGAGCGCGCCTGCTCGCTGTGCCGCAGCTTGATCGCTTCCGCAATCCTGGCTTGCGCAGTCCGGATGCGCGCACGCGCCTGCGGCACCCGATCGATCATGCGGGTGAGCGTCGGGACGAGCAACAGATTGAGCGGCGCCTGCGAGAGCTCTAGTACCTGATTGCCGCTCGCCGCGGCGACGGCCGTGAAAAAATCCACCACCGCGGATACGGCCGCCGTGGTATCGGCGACTTCGCGCTTGAATCGCGCGGCGGCGCGCACCAGGGCTTGCAACTGCGCGGGAGTGCGGCGTGCCGCCGCGTATTGCGCGGCCACCGGTTCGATCGCCATCATCGCTTCCCACAACTCGAGGAAGGTCACATCGTGCAGCGCCAGCGCACGGCTCA
>DASYFQ010000038.1:0-9419 GCA_036498345.1 Steroidobacteraceae bacterium | reverse complement strand
CTTGAGCGACGCGCTGGCGGCGTTTGCTTGCATGACTGGGTCTGCCGCAGCAACTGTGTTTGCGGCGGCGGCCCGAAGCGCGTTGGTGTATTCGTCCACCTTGGCTAGAAAACCGGCGATCTCCGCGCTCGAGAGCGCTCCCACATAATCGGGTCCGCTCTTCGCGATGAACTTGTACGCCCACAGAGTCGGCTTGCCGGGAACATTCGCTGCCGCGAGCCCGCGCAATAATTCCTCGTCGACGGAAAACTCGATGCGCTCGGTGAACTGGCAGTCGCCCACCGCGCAATTCTCCATTTCCCTTCCGATCGGAATCACGGGCGCCGACTTGGAGCCGGTCATCGTCTGATAGTCCACGGTCTCGTAGGATCGCCAGCGTCCGCCGTAAATGATCCAGGCGTAGACCTGAAACGACTTCCGGCCCGTGTTCTTGTCGATCGCGCTCCTCAGATATTCATCGCTCCACACCATGCGCATCGGACCCTTATGCTGCGCAAACCCCTTCTCCGTCGAAATCACGGTGGTGGCACCGGCGGGCTCTTCCTTGACGGTTGCGGTATCTCTGAAGTGCTCCATGGTAAGTGAAAGCAGCGCGGGGTCCTTCGCGCAGGCGGTGTGGGCGCTAAGCCCTAGGAGAAGGAGTGGAGCAAGTGCGGCAAAGCGAAATTTCATGCGCCCGGATGTTAGCCGATCCGCACTCGCCGCGACAATCGATGCCGCGGCATAGCTCACCCCAGCATGCTGCCGAACCGGGCAAGGTGAAAATCTGTATCGCCCAGACTCAGGTCGATCATGGTCAGCCGTTTGAAATAATGGCTCACCATGAGGTCGTCGACCACGCCCATGGCCCCATGAATTTGCACCGCTTGCTGTCCGACCAAGCGCGCGGCTTGGCCGATGTACGCCTTGGCCCCCGACACGGCGCGCCCGCGCGCGGCGGCGTCATCGGAATCGGCGTGCACCGCCGCCAGGATCGCCATCGAGCGCGCCTGCTCGGCCGCGATGAACATATCTGCCATGCGGTGCTGCAGCGCCTGAAACTTGCCGATGGGCACCCCAAATTGCTTGCGGGTTTTCAAATGATTCAAGGTGGCCTCGTTCAGTGCCGCGATGATGCCGACGGCCTCGGCGCACAGCGCGGCGATGCCTCGGTCCACCGCGCGCTCGACGATGGCGAAGGCGCTCTCGGGCGCGCCGATCAGGGCGTCTGCATCGACCGCGACATCCTCGAGACGCAAATCGGCGGCGCGGCCGCCCGACTGCGTGGGATAGGCATAGAGCGCCGCACCCGCCGCCTCGCGTCCCACCATGAACAGGGAAATGCCTTCGCGTTCGCCCGCATTACCGCCGGTGCGCGCCGACACGAGGAAATAATCGGCGGACGGAGCGTCGAGCACCACGGTCTTGCGGCCCGATACGCGCCAGCTCCCGCCGCTGCGCACGGCGGTGCACGCGACCCGCGAGAAGTCATAGCGCCCTGCCGCCTCGTAGCAGGCGAGCGCCAGCTTGAGTTCTCCGGCGCCGATCCGCGGCAGCAGGGTGCGCTTGAGCGACTCGGACGCGGCGTCGCGGATCAATCCGCCGCACAGCACGATGGTGCTCAAATAGGGTTCCAGCAATAAACCGCGCCCGATCTGCTCCATCACCAGCATGATGTCGACGGCGTTGCCGCCCAGGCCGCCGAATTCTTCCGGGAACGGCAGGGACAAGAGGCCAAGGTCGGCATACTGCGCCCATGCCTCCCCGGAAAACCCCAGCGCCGAGCCGGCCAGTTCGCGCCGCCTTTCGAAACCGTAGTCGCGGCCGATGAAGCGCTGCAAAGTGTCCTGCAGCGCAAGTTGCTCGTTGCTGTAATTGAAATCCATGGCAGCGCTCGTCAAAGACCCAGGATCTGCTGCGAGATGATGTTCTTCTGGATTTCGGTGGAACCCGCGTAAATCGTGGTCTTGCGCAGGTTGAAGTATTGGCCGGAGAGCGGCGGCGCGTATGGGCGGTAATGCTCGGCAAACGAGGGGTCGGCGACCCAGTCCATCTCGAGCGCTTCACGCAAGTACGGGAGTGCGTCGGGCCCGAGAGCCTGCATTTGCAGCTCGGCGAGCGTTTGCTGAATCTCCGAACCCTTGATCTTGAGCACCGAGACTTCCGGCCCGAGCGTGCGCGATTCGTCCGCCGTGGCCGACAGCACTCGCAGATTGGTGATTTCCAGCGCCATCAACTCGAGCTCCACCTGCGCGATGCGATCGCGGAAGCGCGAATCTTCGATCAGGGGCCGGCCGCCGGCCATTTGCTCGGCGGCAATTTCTTTGAGCTTCTTCAAGGCGCGCTTGCAGCTGCCGACGCCGGCATTGTTGGTGCGCTCGTGCGTCAGCAGGAATTTCGCGTAGGTCCAGCCCTTGTTTTCGTCGCCGACCAAGTTCTGTGCCGGCACTCGTACATTGTCGAACCAGATCTCGTTGATTTCATGTTCGCCGTCGAGCATGGTGATGGGCTTGAGGGTAATGCCGGGCGATTTCATGTCGATCAGCAGAAACGAGATACCCTGCTGCGGCCGCCCTTCGGTACTGGTGCGCACCAGGCAGAATATCCAGTCGGCATACTGGCCCATGGTGTTCCAGGTTTTCTGACCGTTGACCAGATAGTGATCGCCCTGACGCACCGCGCTGGTCCGCAGCGAGGCGAGATCGGAACCGGAGCCTGGTTCGGAATACCCCTGGCACCACCAATCTTGGCCGGCAAGGATTCGCGGCAGAAAATATTCCTGCTGCGCGGAATTCGCGAAGGTCATCAACACCGGCGCCAGCATTTTCAAGGAAAACGGATTCTGGGGCGGCGCGCCGATGTCCGCCCTCTCCTCCTCGAAAATATGCTGCTGTATGACGTTCCAACCCATGCCGCCGAAGCGCGACGGCCACATCACGGCGCCCAATCCGTGCGCGTGCAGAATGTGCTGCCAGCGCACCATGTCGTCTTTCCGCATCCGCTTGCCCAAGAGCATTCTGTCCCGAATGTCGGCTGGCAGCTCGGCCTCGAAAAAGCCTCGCACGCTTGCGCGGAATGCATCCTCTTCGGGGGTGTAGTTCAAATCCACGCGCGATCTCCCATCCGGCAGTTATGGCATCGGGCGGCCCCGCGCGCCGTGCTTTTGACGACAACTTATTGACCGCGGGCGACAAGTTGCCCGCCGGCCAGGATCAGCCGTCGATCATCACCACCACTTTGCCGCGCGCCTCGCGTGCGCCGAGCCGGGCAATGGCGTCGGCGCCCCGCGCCAGCGGAAAGCGCTCGGTGACCGCCGGTTTGATGCGGCCGTCGAGATAGAGCGCCATCAGCGCCGCGACATTGGCCGCGTGCAGCTCAGGATACCGGGCGGTGAACTCGCCCCAGAACACGCCGACGATTTGACAGCTCTTGAGCAGCGGCAGGTTGAGCGGCAGTTTCGCGATGCCGGCGGGAAACCCGACCACCAGGTGCCGGCCCTGCCAGCCGATGGCGCGCAGCGCGGCTTCCGTGTAGTCGCCGCCCACACCGTCGTAGATGACCTGGGCACCCTCGGCACCGCAGGCGGCCTTGAAGCGATCGGTGAGAGTGCGCGCTTGAGACTTGTCGAGAGGCCCGACCGGATATTGCACGCCCTCGTCGGCGCCACGTTCACGTGCCAGCGCGAGTTTCGCCGCGCTCGATGCGGCCGCGATCACGCGCGCGCCCATGGCCTTGCCCAGCTCGACCGCCGCGAGGCCAACGCCGCCCGCCGCGCCCAGCACCAACAGCGTCTCGCCGGCCCGCAGCTGCGCACGGTCCTTGAGCGCATGCTGCGAGGTGCCATAAGTCATGATCAGTGCGGCTGCTTCGTCGAACGGCATGGCATCCGGGATTTTCCAGCAATTGCTGGCGGGTCCCACGGCCTTCTCGGCCATGCCGCTGCGTACCGGAGAAAGCAGCACGCGATCGCCGACCCGGACGTGCTCGACTCCGTCCCCCAGCGCGTCGACCACGCCCGCGACCTCGGCGCCGGGCGCAAACGGGCGCGGCGGCTTGTATTGGTAGAGATCCTGAATGATCAAGAGATCGGGATAATTGACGCTGCAGGCGCGCACGGCGATGCGCACCTCTTTCGGGCCGGGGATGGGCTCCGGTATGTCGTCGAGCACCAACGTTTCGGGACCGCCGGGGCGTTTGCTGAGCAGTGCCTTCATGGGGAAGCCTCTCGTTGGTGAGCGGCCGCGGCTTCGCGATCCTGCAGCTCGCGCCACATGATTTTGCCGGCGCCTGATTTGGGAAGCGCCTCGGAGAATTCGATGATTCGCGGGCATTTATACGCCGCCATGTTCTGCCGGCACCAGTCGATGATCGACTGCTCATCGGCTCGTCCGCGCCACTCGGGCCGCAGCACGACCACGGCTTTGACGGTCTCGCCGCGGTGAGCATCGGCGGTGCCGATGACGCAGGCTTCCAGAATCGCGGGGTGTTGATACATCTGAGTTTCGACTTCGGTCGGCCAGACTTTGAAGCCGGACGCATTGATCATGCGCTTGAGCCGGTCGACCATGAAGAAATAGCCGTCCTCGTCGATCCGGCCGAGATCGCCGGTGCGCAAGAAGCGCTTGCCGTCGATGTCGACCAGAGCCTGGGCGCTATCCTCGGGCCGGTTCCAATAACCTAAAAACACTTGCGGACCATGCGTGATGATTTCCCCGACCTCGCCGGGCGCCAATTCGCGCAAGCTGACCGGGTCGACCACCCGCGAGTCGACGTCGTATATCGGGATGCCCAAGCACTGTTTCTTGGGGTGATCACTGGGGTTGATGTGCGTGGCCGCCATGGTCTCCGACAGGCCATATCCCTCGTAGTAAGTAACGCCCATATTTTGCAGGCGTTGCGCGACCGCGGCGGGCATGGCGGCGCCGCCGCCGGTCAAGCGCCGTATCGAGCTCAAGTCGTATTTTGCGATGTCCGGGTTGGCGAAAAAGTCCTGGATCATGGTCGGGATCGCCGTCCAGCTCGCGATCCGATAGCGCTGCACGCACTCCGCCGCGGCGTTGCGGTCCCAGCGGGGCAGCATGACCACGGTGTTGCCGACGTACAGCGGACCATTCATGCCGCCCTGCATGCCGGTGACGTGAAACAGGGGGGCCACGGTCATCAGCGTCAACTCGGGTTGGATCGCGAACCAGCGCATGCTGGCGACGGTGGTATGCATGGCGCTGCGATGGGTGTGCATGCAGCCTTTGGGTTCCCCCGTGGTACCGGACGTGTAAGGCATCACGCATAGATCATCCGGGCCGGCCGTCAGGGGTCCGGGTCGTAAATCGCTCGCCAGCACATCGGACCACAAACTCACGCCGGGACCGGCAACTGCCGAGCGCGGCGCGGCGATGAAGTCGGGCACCGTGAGGGTGGTCGGCTGTTTCAGGTAATCCGAGTACGCAGCGACGATCACCGATTTCAAACCCTGTTTCCCGATGAGGGGTTCGGCGCGCGGATATAGCTCCTGCGACACGATCATCGTGCTTGCGCCCGCGTCCGCAACGTAGCGCTGTATTTCCCGCGTCAGATTCATAGGGTTGAGCGGCACCACGACGGCGTTGGCGCGCAGGATGCCGTAGTAGCCGATCACGAACTGCGGACTGTTCTGCATGAGGAGCAGCACGCGATCGCCCTTGCGCACGCCGCATTGCCGTTCGAGGAATCCCGCGACGCGTTCCGCCTCATCCACCAAATCGGCGAAGGTCACCACGGTGTCGTAGAACACCAAGAAGGGCTTGTCGGGATAGCGGTGCGCCGACACCTCGGCGTTGTAGTAGAGATTGGTGGCCGGCGCAGCCATGTTGCGCGCTGCGTGAGCAGGCCAGAATTTGAAATGTCGATCCGACATGGCGGCTCAGGCCCGATGACGCGACAATTCGAGCTTGCCGATCTGTTCGCGATGCACCTCATCCGGGCCGTCGGCAAAACGCAGCGTGCGCGCACCTGCGTATGCCGCCGCCAGCGGGAAGTCGTCGCTGACCCCGCCCGCGCCGTGCACCTGGATCGCCCAATCGATGACCTGACAGGCCATGTTCGGAGCGGCAACCTTGATCATGGCGATCTCCTTCTTGGCGGCGCGGTTGCCCACCGTGTCCATCATATAGGCAGCATTCAGCACCAGCCATCGAGCCTGATCGATGAGAATGCGCGATTCGGCGATGCGCTCGAGCGTAACGCCCTGTTCCGATATGCGCCGGCCGAAGGCGACCCGCTGCTGCGCGCGCTTGCACATCATTTCCAGCGCCCGTTCGGCCAGACCGATCAACCGCATACAATGATGGATGCGTCCGGGTCCCAAGCGGCCCTGCGCAATTTCGAAGCCCCGTCCCTCGCCCAGCAGGAGATTCTCCACGGGTACGCGTGCGTCGACGAAATCGATCTGCGAGTGGCCGTGCGGCGCGTGATCGTAGCCGAACACATGGAGTTGGCGCAGCCGCCGCACGCCGGGGGTGCTCATGGGCACCAGGATCATCGACTGCTGGCTGTGAAGCGCCGCGGCCGGATCGGTCTTGCCCATGAAGATCAGGAGTTCGCAGCGCGGATCGCCGGCGCCCGAGGTCCACCATTTGCGGCCGTTGATCACGTAATGAGCGCCGTCGCGCACGATGGAGGACTGGATATTCGTGGCATCGCTCGACGCGACGTCGGGCTCGGTCATCGCGAAGGCCGAACGGATTCGCCCATCGAGCAATGGCACGAGCCAGCGCTGCTGCTGCTCGGGGGTTGCGTAGCGGGCCAGAACTTCCATGTTGCCCGTATCGGGAGCCGAGCAATTGAAGGCTTCAGGCGCGAGGTGCGAGCGTCCCATGATCTCGCACAAGGGTGCGTACTCGAGGTTGGAGAGCCCGGCGCCATGCTCGGAGTGCGGCAGGAACAGATTCCACAGTTGCTCCCCCCTTGCCTTGCGCTTCAGCTCCTCCATCACCGCGGAGGGCTGCCAAGGATTGCCGTCGTGACGGCTCTTTGCCATTTCTTGGTCGAAGCGCGGCTCCGCCGGGTAGACGTGGGCGTCCATGAAACGCGCCAGTCGCTCCTGCAGGAGCCGAACCTTGTCGCTATGCGAGAAATCCATGCTTTATCCTTTGCCGTTACGCGTCGAATGATTGCCGCACCAAGGCCCATGCCTGCTCGGCCAGCGGCCGTGCCCTGCGGCCCGCCTCCAGCGCCGTCGCGCTCGAGGCGTTACCTTGGATGGCGCGTGCCAGCACGCCTTGCAGAATCCCCGCCAGGCGGAACATGTTGAACGCCAAGTAATAGATCCAATCCTGCGCCGCGACCGGCGCGCGGCCGCGGCGACGGCAGTAATCCGCCACGCACTCGGCTTCGCTCGGGATCTGCAATGCCGCCGCGTCCACTCCGGCGAGGCCCAGGAACTGTGCGGAGGACAAGTGATAGCGCATGCAGAGATACGCCAGATCGACCAGCGGATGTCCCAAGGTCGACAGCTCCCAGTCGAGCACCGCGAGAATTCTGGGCTCGTGCGGGTGGAATATGGCGTTATCGAGCCGGAAATCGCCGTGCACGATGCTGGTCTCCTCGTCGGCGGGAACGTGCTTCGGCAGCCACTCGATGAGGCGCTCCATGGCATCGATGGTTTCGGTTTCCGACGCCCGGTATTGCTGCGTCCAGCGCGCCACCTGACGTTCGATGTAGCGGCCGGGCTTGCCGTAGTCGCCCAAACCCAAGGCGCCGTAGTCGACCGCGTGCAGCGCGGCGATCACGCGTGTCATCTCGTCGTAAATCGCGCGGCGCTCACCGGCGGCCACCTCCGGCAGCGCGGCATCCCAAAAAAGACGCCCCTCGACATGGTCCATCACGTAAAACACGGTGCCGATCACCGTGGGGTCCTCGCATAGCGCGTAGGCCTTCGCCACAGGCACTGGCGTACTTGCCAATGCCGCGATCACGCGGTATTCACGATCGACGGCATGCGCCGACGGCAGCAGCTTGCCCGGCGGCTTACGCCGGAGCACGTAGCGATGATCGGCCGAGCGCACCAGAAACGTGGGATTCGATTGTCCGCCTGCAAACTGGCGCACCTCGATGGGACCTGCGAATCCCTCGATGTGCGCTTGCATCCAGTCCGCGAGCCGCGCCGTATCCAAGGCATGCTGTTCGGAGGGAGGCCGCAAACCTGCGGCCGTGCTGCTCACGCCGCGACCCTGATGACGGAACTCGAGACAACGCCGGTCCGCGCTGCGCGATTCATGCGCTCGACGCGCCGCCGTCCACGGCAAGGTACTGACCCGTCACATGGCGCGACGCGTCCGACGCCAGATAGACCGCCGCACCCATGAGGTCGGTATCGCCGCCGAGGCGCCCCAGGGGAGTTTGCTTGATGACCGAGGCTGAGATCGTTTCGAGCAAGCCGCTCGACATCTTCGATGGGAAAAATCCCGGGCAGATCGCGTTCACGCGAATTCCGTGCGGCCCCCACTCCGCGGCGAGGGCCCGGGTCAGATGCAAGGCCGCCGCCTTTGACGCGTAATAGGCGGCCGCTTTCATATTCATGCCGATGCGCAGCGCAGCGACCGAGGCGATGACGATGATATTGCCCGAACGTTGCGGGATGAAACAACGGTTCGCGACCGCTTGGCTCAGCATGAGCACGCTGGTGGCATTCAAGGTCATGACCTTGTTCCAGGCGTCCAAGGGATACTCTTCGGCCGGCGCGCCCCAGCTGGTGCCGGCGTTGTTGACCAGGATATTGATCCCGCCGTAGGCCCCGACGACTGCCTCGACCAGCGCCGGCGTCTGTTCCGGCTTGGCGAGATCGTTCACCACGGTCAGCGCATCGATACCCTGCTTCGCCAGCTGCGACTTGGCGTCCTCGAGCTCGGCAGGCTTGCGCGCGCTGATCGCAATCCTCGCGCCCATTTCACCGAGACCCTGGGCGATCTGTAGTCCGAGCCCGCGCGAGGCGCCGGTGATCAGAGCCACCTTGCCTTTCAATTCGAATAACTCGCGCACTCCCATCTCAGGCCACCTCGAACAGGCCGGCGGCGCCCTGCCCGCCGCCGATGCACATCGTGACCACCACCAGTTTGGCTCCGCGTCGCTTGCCTTCGATGAGCGCGTGCCCGGTGAGGCGCGCGCCGCTCACACCATAGGGATGACCTACGGCAATGGCGCCGCCGTTGACGTTCAGCCGCTCATCGGGAATGCCCAATTGATCTCGGCAGTAGAGGACTTGGCAGGCGAAGGCCTCATTCAATTCCCACAGATCGATGTCGCTGACTTTGTACCCGGTACGTTGCAAGAGGCGCGGCACCGCATAAATCGGGCCGACCCCCATCTCATCGGGCTCGCATCCGGCCACGGCGAAGCCCCGGAATATCCCCAGCGGTTTGAGACCGCGCCGCTCCGCCAGCTTGCCGTCCATGACGACCACCGCA
>DASYFQ010000037.1:0-62614 GCA_036498345.1 Steroidobacteraceae bacterium | reverse complement strand
TCGCGTGCAACGCAGCAGGCGGCGTCAAAGAGCAGGAGATTCGCATGATGTTGGACCAATGGGTCGAGAAGGCACGGTCCCTGGGAGCCAGCGACTTGCATTTGGAAACAGATACGCCGGTGGTGGCGCGCATCGGGGGGGACCTTCAGACGGTCGGCGGCGTGGTTAGCGGAGAGCGTCTCGTCCAGGCCGGCCAGGATTTATTGGGCGTTGAAGGTTGGGCGCAGTTCAACGTACGCGGCTCCGCCGATATGTCGATCACATTCACAGGGTCCCGGTGTCGCGCCAGCTTCTTTCGCACGGTGCGCGGGATCGCAATCGCGATCAGGCTCCTGGCGCCTTCCGTCAAAGATCTCCGTGCGTGCAACCTGCACCCGGACTTGCGCAAGCTGATAGAAGCGGCCACTGGTTTGGTCATCATCTCCGGTCCGACCGGGTCGGGAAAGTCGACCACGCTCGCCGCGCTCATCGAGGAGATCAATGCATCGCGTGCGCACAACGTCGTCACACTCGAGAGCCCCCTCGAATATATCTTCGCCAATCGGCGTTCCTTCATTCGGCAACGTGAAATTCCGACGCACTCGCCGAGCTTTGAGCAGGGCATCATCGACGCCTTGCGCGAGAACCCTGACGTGCTGGTCATCAGCGAGATGCGGACGCCGGAGGTGATGCGGCTGACATTGAACGCCGCGGAAACCGGCCATCTCGTTCTGGCCACGATGCACTCGGCCAACTGCGCGGAGGCGTTGAGCCGCCTGTGTATGTCATTCCCTTCGGATATCCAGGCAAGCATACGAGCACAGCTCGCCGACTGTCTCGTCGGAGTGAGCTGTCAGCGGCTGGATTTCCTGAGCGCGCACCGCTTACGGGTGCCGCGCTGCGAGATTCTTCTTCCGAGCTCCGGCGCCAAGGGGACCATTCGGACCGGAAACTTCAGTCAGCTGGGGAACGTGCTCCAATCAGGCGGCGAGGAGGGCATGTGGACTTTCGATCGCTATCAACGTTGGATGGAACAAGTCAGCGATTGGGTGCGCCCCGCGCAGACAATATCGCGCCACACTCATACCGAGGAAAAAAAGCCGGTCTTCGATATCTCGCCCGCGATCAAGCCTGCACCGGCCCAAGCGGCACCGACCAAGCCGACGCCCGCTCGATCGGTCACGGCCGATGAGGTGATCGACGTGCCATCGGAAGACATCGATCTGGCGGAACTCGCCGAACTGGCGAAGAAGGTGGTCGAGCGGAAACCGTCCGGTCCCAAGTGAACCAATGAAGCGCCCGACGTTCCCTCGGAAACGTTGTCCACTACGCGGATGGCCTGGCGTTTCCGCGGAAACGCGCCTCATTGAGCGGCCTTGCGCCAGAAAAACGGGATCGATTTGGCGCTGCGATCAGGCGCGTTCCCACGCGGGTAAGCCGCTCAAAAATTCGACCAGCGCCTCGTTGACGAGCTGCGGACGCTCTTGTTGGATGAAGTGCCCGGCACCGTCGATGAGCAATGTACGGATCAGCCCGGGGACGGTGACCGGCAGTGCCCGAACGGCAGCCGCACCGGAACCCGAGGATATGACTGGGTCTTCGCTTCCCGCGATGAACAAGGCCGGTTGACGGATCGATGCGCCCGCCCAGGGGGCGGTGAGTTCCCAATTGCGGTCGATGTTCCGGTACCAGTTGAGTCCGCCGCGAAATCCGCTGCGCGAAAATTCCGCTGCCATATGATCCAGATCCGCATCCGTGAGCCAGGCCGGAAGCTGTTCGGGGTCGAGAGTATTGGCGAGCCAGCCCTTCCCCGGCTGCAGGCTGAGTGTTTTGGTCGAGGACGGCGCATCGCCCGAAATCGAATAGAGCACGCGTCGCAGAGCCGCGCGCGGATCACGTTCGAATTCCGCCTCGGCCACGCCGGGTTCTTGAAAATGAAACCAATAGTGAGTGAGCAGCCCGGCCTTGCGCAGCATGTCCAGAGGCGGCGCCGGACCCCGCTGGCGAAAGGGAACGCTGAGAGCGGCAACGGCGGGGAACACGTCCGGACGAAATAAGGCCGCGTGCCAGGCGATGTTGGCGCCCCAATCATGCCCGACGATGATGGCCTGTTTCTCGCCGAGCGCGCTGACGAGACCGATCATGTCGCCGACGATGTCGAATAGGGTGTAGGAAGAGATTTCTCCCGGCGCCTCGGTGCGTCCATACCCACGCATGTCTGGCGCCACCGCGTGATATCCGGCGGCGGCGAGCGCGGCCAATTGATCGCGCCAGGAATACCATCCCTCCGGAAAACCGTGGCAGAGCAAAACCACGGGTCCGGTTCCTTGCTCCGCGAGGTGGATTCGAATGCCGTTGGCCGACACATCGCGCTGTTGAAGATGTTTCACGGTCATGTGCCTCGGGTGGCTGGCCACAGGGGCGGCCCTATGACGAATCCTACCGTATACTTTTCAGTTTCATGTCCACACTCGTACTGTTTCTCGGGTCCGCCGCCGCGATTTACTTCGCGTGCGAATACTTCGTCAACGGAGTCGAATGGCTGGGCCGCAAGTTGGGAGTGGGGGAGACCGCGACCGGCACCATCCTTGCTGCCTTCGGAACCGCGCTGCCGGAGAGCGCCGTGACCTTTGCGGCCGTGGTGCTCGGTCGAAATACCGCACAGAAGGACATCGGCGTCGGCGCGGCCCTGGGTGGGCCGCTGGTGCTCGCCACCATTTCGTATGCCGTCGTCGGCTTCGCGATGCTGTGGAACCACCGGCGCCTCGGCCGCACTACGCATGTCATCGAGTGCGAGTCGTCGAGACTGCGGCACGATCAGGCGTGGTTCCTGTCCATTTTCATCGTCAAAGTAGCGCTCGGGCTGCTGGTGTTCAATTTCAAACCCTGGCTCGGGACTCTGTTCTTGCTTGCGTATGTCGTGTATCTATTGCGCGAGCTGCGCGGCGCGCAGGTCTTGAGCGAAGATGCGCTCGAACCCCTCAAGCTGCACCCGAAGGGCGATCCCGGTCTGCTGTGGCCGCTGCTCCAGACGACTCTCGCGCTGATAGCCATCGCGGTCGCGTCCAAGGTGTTTGTCGGTCAGCTGGAAACCATCGGAATCTGGGCCGGGCTCTCGCCGCAACTGGTGGCGCTGTTATTGAGCCCTGTGGCCACGGAGCTGCCCGAAACCATGAACGCGCTGATCTGGGTCCGGCAGGGCAAGGAGCGGCTCGCGCTTGCCAATATCTCAGGCGCGATGATGATACAGGCCACCATTCCGACCGCCCTCGGGCTGTTCTTTACATCATGGGTGTTCTCGCGCGAGCTGATCGTCTCGGGAGGCATCACCTTGGCGGCGGTTGCGGTACTGCTGGCCGTGTTCTCGAAGAATGCGGTCAGCGCCCGATCGCTCATGCCGCTCGCCGCGCTTTACGCTGTCTTCATCGCCATCATTGCCGTGATGTGAGTCAGGCCGACGGCGTGACGCCGCTGAGAACTTGCAGGAACCGCGCCCGCTCGATGTTGCCGCCGCTCAGCACCACCGCAACGTTCTTGCCCGCCATTTTGTGTCGCTCCTGCAGCAGCGCTGCCAAGGGCGCCGCGCCCGCGCCTTCCGCGATCTGATGCGTATCGTCAAAATAAATTCCCATTGCCTCGGCGATGGAGTTCTCGGTGACCTCCACCATGCGGGCCGCTCCGCGGCAAATCGTCGATATCGCCTGTGCGTTCGGTTCCCGAGTCGCCAGACCATCCGCGAAGGTCCGCGCAGACGGTGCGTTGACCGGGTGCCCCGCGGCGAAGGAAAGTGCGGTGGCCGGAGCCTTGGCGGCACCCACGCCGATGATTTCCGTCCTGAGACCGAGCAGGTCTCGTGCAGTAATCAGGCCGGTGATGCCGGATCCCATGCCAACCCCGACATAGACGGCATCGAGGTGGCCGACGGCACGAAACAGTTCGAGGGCATAGGTTGCGACGCCGGCGACGAGGTCTCGATGGAATGATGGAACAAAATGCAGATCCTCGGCGGCCGCCACCCGAAAAGCCTCGTGCTTCGCCTCGTCGAAGTCTTTGCCGAACTCGATGACCCTGGCGCCGAACGCGGCGATTGCGGAGTTCTGGTCGAGGGAGTTGTTGTGCGGCACGTAGATGGTCGCGGGAATGCCGGTGCGGGCGGCGGCAAAGGCGATGGACTGGCCGTGATTGCCTCGCGTCGCCGAGATTACCCCGGGGGCTTTCGGGATCGCCTGACGGAGTCGATCCAAGTACACCAGCCCGCCGCGGACTTTGAATGCGCCGGTCGGCGTGTGATTTTCATGTTTCACCCACACGGTGCAGCCGGCGCGTCGGCATAGCTTCGGCCACGCATATTGCGGCGTGGCCGGCATTACCCGGTGCACCAGCATCGCGGCGCTCTCCAATTCGGTCAAATCAAATAGGGTATCAGACGAATGCACGGCGGTCCCCCGATGAATAGAGGGTGATTCTAGGGGATACCGCTCAAAGATGGGCAGCAGGCTCGGGATGCGCCCGGCCACCACCCGCCGGCAGAATGATCGTGAACGCCGAGCCCCGGCCGACCTCGGAGCGCACCTCGATCTCGAGCCGAAGCAGCTTGGCCAGGCGCTGCGCGATGCTGAGCCCCAAACCGAAGCCGTCATGCGGGCTGACGACGGGTCCGACCTGGTGGAATTCATCAAAGATATGCGGCACCTGATCGGGCGGAATGCCGATGCCGGTATCGACCACTTCGATTCGGACCAGTGCGGCCTCGCGCAAGCACTGGAGGCGCACTCTCCCCTGGCGAGTGTACTTGATGGCGTTCGAGATGAGATTTCTCAGAATGTGCTCCACCAACGTGGGATCGCTATGCGCCGAGCCATCGCAGGTCTCGATCTCGAGCGCAAGTCCTTTGGTCGCCGCGATGCCCGTGAATTCCGCGCGCAGCTCTTCGAACAAAGCCGCCACCGTGAAATCGGTCGTTTCGGGTTTGATCGCTCCGACATCGAGCTTGCCAATGTCGATGAGGGCATTGAGCAATCTCGACACCTCGCCGATTGCTTGCTTTTGTTGCGCCAAGGCGTCGACCGCGGCGGGTGTGGTCAACAGCCGGCGCAACGTGTCATTGAGGTGTGCGACGCTTTGCAGCGGTTCGCGCAGATCATGACTGGCGGCCTGCAGAAAGCGCTTCCTGCCCTGGTTGGCGCGATCGGCGAGTTCTCGCATGGCTTCTATTGCATCGCGCGCGACGGCGAGTTCGGCCTCGACTCGCTTGCGGTCGGTCACGTCGCGGACGGCCGCCGCGATGAGGGTTTGGCCGACATCCTCGATGGGGCTCAAGCTGACCTCGAGGGGAAACTCCGTGCCGTCGCGCCGCTGCCCATAGAGGTCGATTCCCGTTCCCATCGGACGCGCGCGCGCGTTGCCGACGAAGTGTCCCCGATGTCCGACGTGCTGGGTGCGAAAGCGCTCGGGCATCAGTGTTTCGATGCTCTCGCCGATGATGTCGTCGTGCGCGTATCCGAAAAGGACGGAGACCTGGCGATTCGCAAACCAGATCGTGCCGAAGGTATCGATGATGACCATCGCATCCGGAGCGGCATCGAGGACTCTGCGTGCGAGAGCTGGCGGGATAGCAATCATCGAAGCAGCCTCAAACACCGTCGACGAGGGAAATCCTCAGCCAGTTTCCGGACCGGGACGACCCCCTGTCACTGGCGCATTGCTACGTTTCAATAGCACGCCGAGCCCACGGCTTGCGTGCTTAGTGCGCTGCGTCCGACGTCGACAGAAAAGCGCCGTAGATCTCGGCATAGGCGAGCTCCGGGCTGAGCAACAAAACGTGCGCAAGCACCCCGACGCCAATGGCCAATTTGTCAAGGTTATCAATGCCCGGATTCACTTCCTTCCGCTCCAGTGCGCCGATGTAGGTTCTCTTCAGCCCGCACTGGAAGCCCAATTCCTCCTGGGACCACCGAAACAACGAGCGGGCGGCGCGCAGATTCGACGCCAGGCAAACACGCGATGATTTTTTTCGGACCTTCTTCGCCATCCCGGCAAATTCTGGGAGGAGCTGCACGTTGTTGCGACCCCGCATACGTGGAGCTAAGCCATGTATTGATGGCAGTACGTCCGGGATTTCGATCGCATTGCCCATTTCACCCTTCATCATTGCCCGGTGTGGCCATGGCAGTATGCGCCCCGAATGGCCGCCGGCCTAAATATCCAAGTTGGAAACCTGCAGCGCGTTCTTTTCGATGAATTCGCGCCGCGGTTCCACCGCATCGCCCATCAGCGTCGTGAATATATCGTCCGCAGCCACCACGTCCTCGATGCGCACTTGCATGAGCCGTCGTGTTTCCGGATTGATGGTCGTGTCCCACAATTGGCTGGCGTTCATCTCGCCCAATCCCTTGTAGCGCTGGATGCTCTGACCCTTCTTGGCCTGTTCGAACAGCCAATTCATGGCGACCTTGAAACTGGCCACGTCCTGACGATCGTCGCCGCGCTGGATGAAGGCGCCCGGTCCCATCAAATCGCTCAAGGTCTGCGCGAGTTCGGCGATCCGCAAGTATTCCGCCGACTCGAAAAATTCGCGAGGTATGTGCTTCTCCGAGGTGAGGCCATGCTCCAAGCGCCGCAGATTGACGCGATGACCGCCGGCGGCCATGGTCTCCACCGTGACCCGATAGCGCCGCGACACATCGTCGAGCGTGTTGAGCCGCTGCTCCAAATTCCGGCACCAATCGCGCAAGGTGTCGATGCGATCGAATGATTCCGTGTTCAATACGGGCACGTACAGCAGCTGCTCGAGAAAACGCTCGTCATAACGGCGCGCCCAGCGCCGCACGATGGCTTGCACTTCGACGTATTTTCGGGCCAGCGACTCGAGACCCAAGCCCGACAACGGAGGCGCCTCGGCGCTGACGTGCAACGCCGCCCCATCGACGGCGGTGCTGAGCAGCAGAGCGTTCAATTCCAGATCATCCTTGACGTAGGTTTCTTGTTTGCCCTTCTTCACCTTGTAAAGCGGCGGTTGCGCGATATACACGTGTCCGCGCTCGATGAGGATGGGCATCTGGCGGTAGAAGAACGTCAGCAGCAGCGTCCGGATGTGCGAGCCGTCGACGTCCGCATCGGTCATGATGATGATGCGGTGATATCGCAGCTTGTCGACGTTGAAATCGTCGCGCCCGATGCCGCAGCCCAACGCGGTGATGAGCGTGCCGACTTCGGCGGACGCCAACATCTTGTCGAAGCGTGCCTTCTCGACGTTGAGGATTTTTCCCTTGAGCGGCAGGATCGCTTGTGTCCGCCGGTCGCGGCCCTGCTTCGCCGAACCGCCGGCGGAATCGCCTTCCACCAGGAACATTTCCGAGAGCGCAGGATCCTTTTCCTGGCAATCGGCGAGCTTGCCGGGCAGGCCCGCGATATCGAGCGCGCCCTTCCGCCGCGTCATTTCGCGCGCCTTGCGCGCGGCTTCGCGCGCATAGGCAGCCTCGAGGATTTTGTTGACGATCGCGCGCGCCTCCTGCGGGTGCTCCAACAAGAATTCCTCCAAGCGTCCCGCAACCGCAGACTCGACCACGCCTTTGACTTCCGATGACACCAATTTGTCCTTGGTCTGCGACGAGAATTTCGGATCCGGCAGCTTCACCGACAAGATCGCGGTGAGGCCTTCGCGCGAGTCATCACCCGTCGTCTGAATTTTCTCCTTCTTGGCGGCGAGCTCTTTTTCGATGTAATTGTTGAGCGTGCGCGTCAGCGCGGCGCGATAGCCGGCGAGATGCGTGCCGCCGTCCTTCTGCGGAATGTTGTTCGTGTAGCAGTACATGCTTTCCTGGTAGGAGTCATTCCACTGCATCGCGACTTCCACCTGAGTATTGCCGTCGCGGGTTTGAAACCACAGCACCGTCGGGTGTACCGCCGTCTTGCTGCGATTCAGATGAGTGACGAATGCCTTCAGGCCGCCTTCGTGCTGAAACACCTCGGTCTTTTCGTCGCGCTCGTCGTTCAACTCGATGCGCACGCCCGAATTGAGAAACGACAGTTCGCGCAAGCGTTTCGCGAGCGTGTCGTAATTGAACGAGATGTTGGTGAATATCTGCGCGCTCGGTTTGAATCGCAGGGTCGTGCCCTTCTCGTCGGTGTCGCTGATGGCGGCCAACGGAGCCTGCGGCTCGCCGAGCCGATATTCCTGGCGATGCAATTTACCGTCGCGCCGGATATTCAGTTCCAAATAATCCGAGAGTGCGTTGACGACCGAGATTCCCACGCCGTGCAATCCGCCGGAGACCTTGTAGGACGTGTCATCGAACTTGCCGCCGGAGTGCAGCACGGTCATGATGACTTCGGCTGCGGAGCGGCCCTCCTCGGCGTGAATATCCACAGGGATGCCGCGCCCGTTGTCCGACACCGTCACTGATTCGTCGGCGTGAATGGTGACCACGACCCGATCGCAATGGCCGGCCAGCGCCTCGTCGATGGCGTTGTCGACCACCTCGAACACCATGTGGTGCAGACCACTGCCGTCGTCGGTGTCGCCGATATACATTCCGGGCCGCTTGCGAACCGCGTCTAGCCCTCGTAAGACCTTGATTTTGCTGGAATCGTAGACGTCGCTATCGGCCATGGTGAATCCTATTTTATGACCGCCCAGTCTAACATTTTCTGGCAATAATGACGAATCCAAACGGCGAGTAAATTCCTTTTAAATCAGATAGTTATGGCGCCCTCGTGGAGTTGGGCGCGCAGCTGGCTCAATAATCGCGGGCGCGCGATTTCTTCAGCCTCTATTTAACCGGCTGCGGCAGCCGCAATGCCACAGATAGGCGACGTTTCTCGGCCAGCGCCTAACGGAATGACGCCGGCACCCAGAGGCTTTGGGTGGCCAATGCACGCTCGGATGCACGTTCCACGTGGAACACCTACAGAACTTGTACTCGCCCCGCGGCCACTCCGAATCTTCGACCCGGCGTGCCGAAGGCGGGGAACTCGCCATGCAGGGTCGTCACAATCAATTGCGCCGAGTGCCCCAATACCTCGCGGATGAGCCCAGCGAGCCGCTCATCGTCCAGCTCGGCGGCAGGGTCATCCAATAAGAGACTCGGCTGCACCACTCCATCGTCGGGAAACAGCTTCAGCTGAGCGATCAGCAAGGCAGCCGCCAGGAGCTTCTGCTGTCCCCGAGATACTCGGTCTTTGACCGCCATCCCATCCAACCGAATATTGAGGTCCGCCCGATGCGGCCCGACCTGAGTCGCGCCGCTCGCCTGGTCGTGGCTCCTGCTCTGTTGCAGCGACTCCGCGAAGGTCTGATCCCGAGCCCATCCGGCGCGGTAGCTCAACTCCAGCTCCAGCCCGAGCAGATTCCTGGTAATGACATCTGCGTGCCCGGCAAGCAAAGACACGTACCCCGCTCGTGCCTCGCTCAGCAGCTCCCCGTAATGAACGAGGTCCGCGTCCCAGGCCGTGACGGCGGCATGAGGCTGTCCCGCTTTGAGCGCGGCATTTCGCTGCTTGAGAACCTGGCGATAACGCTGCCAGTGGTGGATAAATTGCTTCACGTGGAACAATTGGAATACCCCCCAGTCCAAAAACCGCCGCCGGCGGCTGGGGCCTTCTTCTATTAGGCGATGAATCTCCGGATCGATGATTTGTACCGGAAGCACCATGGCCAAGTCCGCCAACGAGGACGCCTTGGACCCTGCGATCTGGGCACGAATACCCGCCCCCGAACCCTCGACCCCCACCGGGACCCGCCGATCCCTGGTTTCAATCTCCCCGAAAACGACAAAGCGCTCATTGCCATGCCGGATCAAATGCTCCAGGCGCCGGGTCCGAAACGACCGACCCCGGCCCAATACATACATCGCCTCCAGCAAGCTGGTCTTGCCCGATGCATTGGACCCGCTGATCAGCGTGAAGTGAGGATCGAGATCCAGTTCCGCCGATTGCAAGCAGCGGAAATCCGTTACTTGCACCCGGCGAAGGGACAACTCAAAGCCTCATGGGCATCACGACATAGCGTGCCGTGGCGTTGCCGGGAGAGCGAATCAGACAGCTGCTGTTACTGTCGGTCAGCCCGAGCTCGACCTCCTGACCATCGATGGCGGCCAAGGCATCCAGCAGGTAGTTCACATTGAAGCCTACTTCCAGATCGCTGCCGTCGTAGCTCACCTCGATCTCCTCCTCGGCTTCCTCTTGCTCGGGATTGTGCGCTTGAACCGTCACTATGTTCTTCTTAACGGTAACCCGAATGCCTCGGTACTTTTCGTTGGACAGGATCGCAGTCCGCTGCAACGCCTGACGTAGAACATCTCGGTCCGCCCGTATGGCCGACGCAGGCGCGGCCGGGATCACCCGAGAATATTCCGGGAACCGGCCGTCAATGAGCTTCGAAGTGAAGCGAACATCGCCGATCTGCGCACGAACATGGTTCGTTCCGATCGCCAACTCCGCGACCCCTTCCTCGGTAAGCACTCGTTGCAGCTCCAAAACACCCTTCCTGGGCACGATCACCTGCTGCGACGTCTTCGCCTTCGCCGCCAGGGCCGTTTCGCACAGGGCCAGACGATGCCCATCCGTCGCCACCGCTCGCAACAGTTGGCCGTCGATCTCCAACAGCATGCCGTTCAAATAATAGCGAACGTCCTGCTGTGCCATGGAAAAATGCGTCTTCTCCAGCAAACGCAGCAATTCCTTGCGCGGCACCTGCACGGTCTGCTGTGAATTGATGTCGTCGATCACCGGAAATTCTGCCGCAGGCAGGGTCGAAAGGCTGAAGCGGCTGCGCCCGGCCTTGATGACCATTTTTTCCCCTTCGACGGCCAGGGAAACCGAGAGCTTCTCCGGCAGTGCGCGCAAGATATCCAGGAATTTGCGGCCCGGGACCGTGATATCGCCGGCCTCTTGCACGGCGACCTCGGTGGAAGCCACCAGCTCAACCTCCAGATCAGTGGCGGTAATCGACAACTGTCCCTGGCGAACGCCAAGCAACACGTTGGCCAACACCGGCATGGTCTGGCGCCTTTCCACGACCCCGATCACTGCCTGCAATGGGGCTAACAATTTCTCGCGCTCGGCCGTCAATTTCATGGGCACACCCGTCTAACCAATCTTAGATTTAGATTCTTGAAAAAAGATTATTACTATGATTATGAAGCTCGCGGCCTTCCGGTATAACTCCTAAAAAACGTTAATAATCAATCTGTTACACTCTCAGAAACCACACCCTACTCCTGTCCGGGAACGGCTCGGAAGCTGTCATCGACCTGTGGATATCTTTATCCACAACTTCGTCCACAGCTTTTCCTACCCTACCCAGCCAAGGTTCTCAACAGGTTCATATAGTCCTCACCGATTCGCCGTTCCGTCTCGCGTAACTCCTTGACCCGCCGGCAAGCATGCAACACCGTCGTATGATCTCGGCCGCCAAAAGCATCGCCGATCTCCGGCAGACTGTGATTGGTCAGCTCCTTGGCCAACGCCATCGCGACCTGGCGCGGACGGGCGATGGAACGACTGCGACGCTTCGACAACAAATCGGCAATTCTAATTTTGTAGTATTCCGCGACCGTCTTCTGGATATTTTCGACGGTCACGAGTTTTTCTTGCAGCGCCAAGAGGTCGCGCAAGGCTTCCTTGACCAACTCCAGCGTGATCGGCCGCCCCGTAAAATTCGACGTCGCCACCACTCTGCGCAGCGCGCCCTCGAGCTCGCGAACGTTCGAGCGGATGCGCTTGGCAACGAAAAATGCAACCTCCTCCGGTAAGTCGACTTGCGACATCGCGGCCTTGCTCATCAGGATCGCCACGCAGGTTTCCAGCTCCGGCGGTTCGATCGCCACCGTCAAACCCCAGCCGAATCTAGACTTCAACCGCTCCTCGAGCCCATCGACCTCCTTCGGGTAGCGATCGCAGGTCAAGATCACCTGCTGCTGGCTTTCCAGCAAGGCGTTGAAGGTATGAAAGAATTCCTCCTGCGAGCGTTCCTTTCCCGCAAAAAACTGAATATCGTCGATCATCAACGCATCCAAGGAGCGGTAGGCCGTCTTGAAATCGTTGATGGTGTTGTGCTGCAAGGACTTCACCATGTCGCTCACGAATCGTTCGCTGTGAACGTAAGCGAGCCTGGCCTCCGAATTATTTTCTTTGATTTTGTTGGCCACCGCGTGCATGAGGTGCGTCTTGCCGAGACCCACACCGCCATAGATGAACAGCGGGTTGTAGGCCCGGCCAGGATTGCCGGCGACTTGGATCGCCGCCGCCTTCGCAAGCTGATTGCTCTTTCCCTCGACGAAACTGTCGAATGTGAAGCTGGAATTGATCGGGCCGCCGAGCACGGACGGCGCAAGCCTGCGGGGTCTGGCCGCCACGCTGTTGGCCGCGGTGTGGCCGCCGTTGACCGCGACCACCGGCGCGGCGAGACCCGCCCGCGTGCCCACGTCCAGCACCACTTCCGGGGCCGGATCCTCGGCGAAGGCCCGAATGAGCTCTTTGATCCTCGCCAGCGAATTCTGGCCCAGCCATTCGATAACATAGCGATTGGGCGCCAGGAGCTTGAGTTCCCCGTCTCGCTCGATTGCCTGGAGGGGCCGCACCCACGTATTGAACTGCTGCTCCGGGAGTTCGCTCTCGAGCACTCGCAGACAGCGGTTCCATAGCGACTCCGACAAGAGCGCTCTCCTAAAGATTTAAGGCAACGGGGCAAAGCAAGCGAAAGGGCAGGGAGTCTAGCTCCAACTTGCTGGGGCGTCTATTGACACATCCATGCCCGCTCAGTACCCTTGCCGCCTTTCGTAAATCTCCCAATTCATTGATTTGGCCTGTGGTTTTCGCTCGAGTTGCGCTATGAAACGTACTTTCAATCCCAGTAATCTCCATCGAGCCCGTACCCACGGCTTTCGCGCGCGCATGGCCACGAAAAGCGGCCGCCGATTACTCGCCCGCCGTCGCGCCAAGGGCCGCAAGCGCCTCTGTCCCTGACACGGCCAGGACTGTCTAACGATCCGTAAACTGACGTTCGAGCCGCGCAAGCGTTTGCACCAGCCGGCCGAATTTCGCGAAGTCAAGCGGCGCGGCAAGAAATTTGCCGATGCTTTTTTTAGTTTATCGGTCTTGGCCAATCATGAAACCTATCCTCGATTGGGTTTGAGTATCGCGACGCGAACCTTCGGCAGCGCCGTCGCACGCAATCGCATCAAACGCCTCACGAGAGAGTCCTTTCGTTTGAACCAATACTCACTGCCTCCGGTCGATGTCACCGTCTCTGCGCGAGACGCGGCGCGTCAGGCCAACTCGAGCGATTTGCGCGCGAGCCTCGACAAGCACTGGAAGTCGATTACGCAACGATGCCAGACCTAAGACAAATTTTATTGTGGATCATCCGCGGGTACCAGCTGTTGTTGAGCCCATGGCTTGGGCCGAGTTGCCGCTTCTACCCCAGCTGTTCCTGCTATACGCACACCGCGATCCAACGATACGGAGCCTTACGAGGGTCGTGGCTCGGCCTGCGCCGCCTCCTGCGCTGTCACCCCTTTAACGAGGGCGGCTACGACCCTGTGCCGGACAAGAGAATAATCAATGCCTAATACCCGCATGCTGCTTTGGATTGCGCTCGCCGCGATCCTTTATCTCAACTACGAAGCGTGGATGCATGATTATCCGGCCTCGAAGGAGCGCGACACCGCCGGTCAGTCCGCCACCGGCGGTGCCGGTACTCTCGGCGATTCGGTGCCGCAGGCCGCAAGCAGCGCGGCGCCTGCCGTAACGGCGGCGACGGCGCCCACGGCCGCGGCACCGGCCGCGACGGAGTCTTTCGCAACGCCGCCGGCAAGCGCCGCAACCGCGCCGGACGATTCTCCTTCTCAGCCCGTGCATGTCGCCACCGATGTGTTCAACGTAGTGATTAATTTGAAGGGCGGCGAACTCGATCAAGCCGATCTCCTGCAATATCCGCTACGCAAGGATGCGCCGAATATTCCGGTCCGACTCTTGAGCCGGGAGCCTCCGGCCTCTCTGTACTTATTGCAGACCGGTCTCATCGGCGGCGACGGCCAAGCCGCGCCCACGCATCTGGCGACCTGGAGTGCGGCGGGGAAAACCTTCGCGCTTCCCGCGGGCGCCAAAGAACTGCGGGTGCCTTTGACCTGGACCGACGGTCAGGGACTGACCGTGACCAAGACCTTCGTCTTCACGCGCGGCCTCTATTCCATCGACCTGATTTATGACGTGCAGAACACCGGCGCCACGCCGCGCAAGCTCGCGGAGTATTCGCAATTCTTGCGGCACTGGGAGCATGCGTCGCGTTCCTATTTCGACGTCGAAACTTATTCGTTCAAAGGGCCTGCCGTCTACGACGGCTCGAAATCCCACGACCTCAACGTGGAAAACGACACCGACAGCAAATTCTCCGAAACCATCACCAATGGTTGGCTCGCCTCTCTGCAGCATCAATTCGTGTCGGCGATCGTTCCCACCCCCGATCAGCCCTTTCAGTACCGCTTGCAGGTCCGCGACAAGGAATATCTGCTGAGCGCCACGGGTCCGATGACCGACGTCGCCGCCGGCGGCAAGGCGCAGTTTCACGAGAAACTGTTCGTCGGACCCAAATTGCAATCGCAGTTGGCGGCCACCGGCCCGCGCTTGGAGCGCACCGTGGACTTCGGTATCTTGACCGTGCTCGCGCAGCCCCTGTTCGCGACGCTCAACTGGGTGCACGGCCTCGTCGGCAACTGGGGTTGGGCGATCATCATCGTCACGGCGCTGATCAAGCTGCTGTTTTATCCTTTGAGCCAGGCGAGCGGCCGCTCGATGGCCAAAATGCGCACCGTCGCCCCGCGCATGAAACAAATCCAGGAAACGTTCAAGGACGATCGTGAAAAACTGGGTCGCGCCATGATGGAGCTGTACAAGAAGGAAAAAATCAATCCGCTCGCCGGCTGCTTGCCCATGCTGGTCCAGATTCCGTTCTTCATCTCCTTCTACCGAGTGTTGCTCGAGAGTGTGGAAATGCGCCAGGCGCCATTCCTGCTCTGGGTCAATGATCTTTCCTCGCGCGACCCGTTCTTCGTGCTGCCCTTGCTGATGGGCGCCGCGATGTTCGCGCAGTTCAAGCTGAATCCCGCGCCGCCCGATCCGATGCAGGCGAAAATCATGCAATTCATGCCGCTGGTGATGACGGGCATGATGGCGTGGTTCCCGTGCGGCCTGGTACTTTACTGGCTGACCAATACGCTGTTGACCATCGCGCAGCAGTGGCGCGTCAATCAAGTGGTCGAAGCCGAGGCCGCCAAGACGCGGGCATAAAGCGGCATGGGTTCGCCCGACACCATTGCCGCGATCGCCAGCGCCTTGGGGAGGGCGGCCGTCGGGGTCATTCGAGTGTCGGGTCCCCGGGTACCGCAGATCGCGGCCGCTATTCTCGGGGGCCTGCCCGCCCCGCGCCAGGCGCAGTTCTCGAGTTTTCTCGACGCGCAAGGCAAGAGCCTGGACGAGGGCATCGCCTTGTACTTTCCGGCGCCCCGGTCATACACCGGCGAAGATGTCTTGGAAATCCAAGGCCATGGCGGCGCACTCATCGTCGATATGCTGTTGCAACGCCTGCTCGAGCTCGGCTGCCGCATGGCGCGTCCCGGCGAGTTCAGCGAGCGCGCCTTCCTCAACGGCAAGATCGACATCGCGCAAGCCGAAGCGATTGCCGACCTGATCGACGCCGGCACCACCGCCGCCGCCCGCGCGGCAGTGCGCTCCCTGCAAGGTGAGTTCTCCGCCCGGATCGCCGTTTTGAAGTCGCGGATCACGGACTTGAGGGCCTACGTCGAGGCGGCCATCGATTTTCCCGACGAAGAAATCGATTTCCTCTCGGACCATGCGTTGCGCGAGCGCCTCGCCGCGGTCTTTGCCGCCTTCGAGTCCATCACGACGGATGCCCGTCAGGGAGCATTGCTGCGCGAAGGCCTCAACGTCGTGATCGCAGGCAAACCCAACGCCGGCAAATCCAGTCTGCTGAATAAGCTGTCGGGCGACGAGGTTGCCATCGTTACCGATGTCCCCGGCACGACCCGCGACGTGCTGCGCCAGCAAGTCCATCTCGACGGCCTGCCATTGAACCTGATCGATACCGCGGGCTTGCGCGCCGCGGTTGATGTGGTCGAGGTCGAGGGCGTCCGGCGCGCACGCAATGAAATGGCGCGCGCCGATCGCGTGCTGTATGTCTTGGATACCGGCGCCGCCGCGGACGATCCGCAATCGTGGACGCCCGATCTAGACCAATTGCCGCCCGACGTTCCGGTCACGCTGGTATTCAACAAGATCGATTTGACCGGTAGCCCCGCCCGGCTCGACGAAGCCACCAGCCCCCCGCGAGTATTCTTGAGCGCTCGAACGGGCGCGGGTGTGGAGCTATTGCGTACTCACCTGAAAGTCAGTGCCGGATACCGCGAGACCGAGTCCGGTGCGCTCGCCGCCCGGCGCCGGCATCTCGATGCGTTGAACCGCGCGCGGCAGCACGTGCAAAGCGCCGCCGATACTTTGAGCAGCACGCGCGCGTTCGAGTTATTCGCCGAGGACCTGCGGCTCGCTCAGCACGCACTCGGCGAGATCACCGGTGAATTCACCAGCGATGATCTGCTCGGCGAGATATTCGGCAGTTTTTGTATCGGCAAGTAGTGCCCGGCGATGCGTATCGCCGCGCCGGCACGGGCAAACGTCAAACCCCTTGCTTGTGCTGCGCAGTCATGCGATCCGACATGTCGGTATCGGTCAAACGCGCGAGGCGCGCACAGACGCCGAGAACCGCCAGGATGGCGACGGTCGCAACGCCAGTAATCACCGGAAAGTGCCAGAACAGCCACACCATGGTGGTTGCGGATAGGGCCAAAATAGCCAAAAGCGCGGCTATATTCGCCCGCGAATGCGACGAGTCGATCATGCCAGCCTCCCCCCAATCGATGCAACGAACTCCGGAACACCTTATACAGCGTGCGTTACTAAACGACCATACAGTAGAAGCCCCTAAGGCCCCTCGATAACATCAGTATTTCACCGAACACTCGCGCGCTTCACCCGAACACTCGCGCACAGAACTATCCGAGCATAGTTTCGCGCCGCCAGTGCCGGGCGGTCAACACGATGAGCGCCAGCGCCGCGCCGAGCGATGACGCGGCCGAGACCCATACGTCGAGCACGGCGATGGCCTCATCTTTGAGTACGCTGGTCATTAACAAATGTTGGCTCAGCGATGGGATGAGCATCAACGAAGGTTGGGTTTTCAGCGAATAAATGCTGGCGAACGCGATCGGCAAGGTCGGTACCAGGAGGACGCTGGTGAGATAGGTCTGAGCCTCGCGATAGCTGCGGGTGAATGAGGCCACGAAGGTCATGAGGGCGGCGCCGAGCGGCACGAAGGGCAGACAAATCGCAAATAAAATCAGCGCGGTAGCCGCGCCCAAGTTCGCGCTCATTCCGAGTCTTTCCAGAGGCACGAAGCGAAACACGCAAACGAACGCCGCCAGGCTCAAGGCCAACGAAATGCACATATAGGCGCAGGTGGCCAGAATCTTTCCGCCCACCAGGCTCGAGCGAGCCACCGGCAGGCTGAGCAGCGCCTCCAACGACCCTCGCTCCCGCTCCCCCGCCGTGGAATCTATGGCGAGATAGAGTCCGCCCATCAATACCGCGAACAGCACGAAATAGGTCATGAATCCCAGCACCACCACGGCTCGGCCGGCGGGGGTTGCCACATCGACGTCATTGACCGCCACCGGCACCGCGAGCAGCGGATTCACGCCCCTCACTTGCAGCCGCAGTTGCGCGATGCTGCTGGCATAGCCGCCCAGAATGATTCTCGCGCGATCCGCGCTCTTGCGGGTTTGCGAATCCGCACTGTCCGCGACCAGCAGCACGGGCGCCGGAGTCGCCGCCGTGAACCGCGGGCCGTATTCCTTTGGGATGATCAGCACGACCGCCGCAGTGCCGCCGCGGACGGCGTCCCGAGCCTCATTCTCCGACAGGTTCGCCCTGGTCAGCTTGACGCCGTGTGCTTCGAGATAGCGCGTAAGTCCCGGCGCATGGTCGCTCCCCGATATCGTGAGCTTGAGCGGCTCATCCGACTCGACCACGCTCTGATTGAGCATGCGCGACACCATGAGGCCGAACAACAAGGGCCCGAACAGGGGTCCGAACACCAAGGCCGATACCAGCGTGCGGCGATCACGCAGGTTCTCCAGAAATTCCTTGGCGAAGACCGTGAGGAGCGCGCGCATTCAGCCCACGCCCTCGGTATCTCCCAGCACTTGCAGAAACGCTTCTTCCAACGAGTCCGCGCCGCTGCGATCCCGAATCGATTGCACCGTCGCATCCGCAAGAACCTTGCCGTGGCCTATGATCACCACCCGATCGCAGAGCGCGGCCACCTCTTGCATGACGTGCGAGGAGAACAACACGCACCGTCCCTGAGCCTTGAGGGCGAGCAGCATGTCGCGCAAATTGCGAATTGCCATCACGTCCAGCCCGTTGGTGGGTTCATCGAGCACGACATTGCCGGGGTCGTGAACCAGCGCGCGCGCCAGCGCCACCTTGATGCGCTGTCCCTGCGAAAACCCCTTGGCGCGGCGATCGATGAAACTTTCCATACCGAGGATGCGGGCGAGCTCGGTGGTGCGTGACCGCAAGCGGCCGCCGTCGATTCCGTGCAGCGTACCGAAATAATGGATGTTCTCGCGGGCCGTGAGATTGCCGTAAAGACCCGCCGCGTGGGGCAGCACGCCCAAGTGCGCGCGCGCCTTCGAGATCTCGCCGCGGATGTCGATCCCATCGATGCATGCCCTGCCGCTGTCGGGCGTGAGGACGCCGTACAGCATGCGCAAACAAGTCGATTTGCCGGCGCCGTTGGCGCCCAAGATGCCGGTGATTTCACCATCGCGCGCCACGAAGGAGACGTCGCGGACGGCCTCGATGGCGCCAAAGCGCTTGCTCAAATTGGCAGCTTCGATCACGGTGCCGGGCCCGTCATGCTCACGAAGAAGGCCGCCGGGCTATGCCGCTCGAGGCAGGTTGCATCGAGCGTCGCAGGCGCCGCCGCCTCCAGAAACTCCGCCATCAACTTCGGTACGCAGCCGGTGGCGACCTGGCCGTGTCCCTCGCCTCTCAATACCAGGTGCCGATGGTACCGAAGTCCACGGGCCGCGCGTTCCGCATCCACGGGAGGCGTCACCGGATCCGCCTCGCCGGACAACAACAAGGTGGGAATATCGCTCTTCAGCGGGCTATGAAGATCGGCATCGACCGGCCCGCGCGGCCACAGCTTGCAAATCTCCAGCAACGCATCCAACTGCTCCTCACCCTGGTAGGTCCGAGCAATGGCCGCCGGGTCGATGTCGGCGGCAGCGAAAAACGGCACGTCTTCACTGCAGATCACGCTGTTCTGCATGCCGCTCGCGAGTTGATCGCCGACTTGGCGAGCGGTCATGATGGTCTGTGCGGCGAGCGGCGCAAGACCGCCTTGAATGGCCCGATGTATAAGTGTGGGCAATAATGAGGCCTGGCTGGCGCTATAGGAGAGAAATCTCAGGCTGGCGTTCAGCATATTGCGGTTGAATTCGATCTTGAGCGGCAGGCCGCTGTTCGGATCATCGATGGTCATCGTTGCTTTCAGCGGCCCGAATTGGCGTCGCAATCCATCGAGGTCTTGCTGCAGCTCTGGGTATGCGGCGGCACACTCGGGAGAATCGGCACAACGCTTCACGATGAGATCCAGGGCACGCTGACCGTCCAGCGGCGTCTCGGGTCCTATGGCCTGCTCGGGATAGGTCGCCCCGTCCAAGATCACCGCGTGCACCGACTTTGGGTAGCGCCGCATGTAGAGCTGTGCCACCCGGGTGCCATAGGACGATCCGTAGAGATCGATGGCCGGCATCTTGAGCGCCTCGCGGACGGCCGCGAGGTCGGCAACGGCCGCGGTGCTGGTGTAGAAGCGCACCCGGTCGCCATACTTGTGGAGACAGGCGAGCGTCGCTTGCCGCAGCGCCGGCATGAGGTCGCCGGTCGCTTGCCAGTCATCCGGGTAGTCGCAGGAGAGCGGCGCGGATTTCCCCGTGCCGCGCTGATCGACCAGCACGATATCGTGGTTGCGATTCACTCGCGCGAACGCCCCGGCGTAGCTCGTGTACAGCGCCGTGGCGCTCTGGCCCGGCCCCCCGGCCAACAGAAACAGCGGCGCCCCCGCGGCGCGCCGATTGAGCGCCGGCACCACCGCAACACTCAAATCAATGGCCGTGCCGGCGGGCTGACTCCAATCTTCCGGCACTTTGAGCACGCCGCAACGTGCCGCAATCGACGCCAGCCGCAACGGATGCTCGAGACGGCATTCGTGCAATGCCAGTTGGGCCGTCGCGGTCCCCGGCCACAGTGCGAGACAGCTCGCACCCCAGGCGCCAAACACTCCCGCTCTCCACACACTCCGCATGCGAATCTCCGATTTCTTCCGATTGTAGGGGATTCGCCACCCGTTCCCGCCCGCGTTTGGTAGATTTGCGGCCCAGTTCGTCTTTACTAAGAGTGAATGCCATGAGCCTGATTCGCGAAGCCGATGTGATCGCCAGCGTCGCCGACGCCTTGCAATACATCTCTTACTATCACACCCCCGATTTCATTCGGGCCATGGGGCGCGCGTATGACATGGAACAAAGCCCATCCGCCCGCGACGCCATCGCGCAGATACTCACCAACTCGCGCATGTGCGCCGAAGGGCATCGCCCCCTATGCCAGGACACCGGCATCGTGGTGGTGTTCGTGAAAGTGGGCATGGGAGTGCGCTGGGACGCGACTCTCGATCTGCCGGCAATGATCAACGCCGGCGTGCGCCGCGCCTATCTCGATCCCGATAACAAGCTGCGCGCGTCCATCGTGTCCGATCCCGCATTCAAGCGCTTAAATACGCGCGACAACACCCCGGCGGTGATCCACACCGAATTCGTTCCGGGAGACGCGGTCGAGATCACCGTCGCCGCGAAGGGCGGCGGATCCGAAAACAAATCCATGTTCGCCATGTTGAATCCCTCGGATTCGGTTGCGGACTGGGTGCTGGAAATGGTGCCCGAGATGGGTGCGGGCTGGTGTCCGCCCGGAATGCTCGGAGTTGGCGTCGGGGGCAGCGCCGAGAAGGCCATGCTGCTGGCGAAGGAATCGTTGATGGAACCCATCGACATCGGCGACCTGATCGCGCGCGGGCCGAAAACCAAATTGGAAGAGCTGCGCCTCGAGATATTCCAACGAGTCAATGCCCTCGGCATCGGTGCGCAAGGCCTCGGCGGCCTGACCACCGTTCTCGACGTGAAAGTATTGGACTACCCCACCCATGCGGCCTCGTTGCCGGTGGCAGTGATTCCCAATTGCGCCGCGACCCGGCATATCCATTTCACTCTCGACGGTTCCGGCCCGGCCGTACTCGAGCCGCCGAATTTGGAGGCGTGGCCGAACGTCAAGTGGACTGCAGATGCCAGCGCACGGCGCGTGTCGCTCGACGGCCTGACGCGCGCGGAGATTGCCGGCTGGAAACCGGGTGAGCGCCTGTTGCTGTCAGGAAAGCTCTTGACCGGCCGGGATGCCGCTCACAAGCGCATTTGCGCGCTGCTCGATGCCGGCAAGCCGCTGCCCGACGGATTGGATTTTCACGGCCGCGTCATTTACTACGTCGGGCCGGTCGATCCCGTCGGCACCGAAGTCGTGGGCCCGGCGGGTCCCACCACCGCCAATCGCATGGATCGGTTTACCGACACCATGCTGGGCAAGTCCGGCTTGCTGGCGATGGTCGGGAAAGCCGAGCGCGGCCCAGAAACCGTCGAGGCCATTCGTCAGCATCATTCCGCCTACCTGATCGCGGTGGGCGGCGCCGCCTTTTTGGTCTCGAATGCCATTCGCGGCAGCCGCATCGTGGCCTTCCCCGATCTTGGCATGGAAGCGGTGTATGAATTCGACGTGCGCGATATGCCGGTCACGGTCGCGGTGAGCTCGGACGGCGTTTCGGTGCACGACACCGGACCCAAGGCGTGGGCGGGCAAATTTGCCGGCATCCCGGTCGCGGTGGAGTAGCGCAGGGGGCGGGCGCGGCTACGCGGTTGCACTTATACGTCAAGGGGCAATACCCCCACTTTTGGCGCCGAGCGATGCCTCGCTTTGGGCAGCTAGTCGCCAGGAACTTCAGACTAGTACTTGACCGAGCAGCCGTAGGGCGTGGTCACCGCATGCTCGACCGGGCGGCCTTGCTCGACTGCCAGCATCGCTTCTTTGAGATACGGTTCGGCATGGGCGATGTCGCCCACGTCCGCGGTCGCGATGCTGTCGATGCCACCCATGTATTGCAGCGCGCCATTCTTGTCGATGACAAACATGTGCGGCGTAGTCTTCGCACCGTACAAGCGGCCGAGAGACCCCGACGGATCCAGTAACACCGCCGTAGGAATGGCCCCGCGCGACTGGCTCAAAGCATCGGCGGCCGGACCGTTGACGTAACCCTGCTTGCCGGGTGCCGAGGAAATCACCGTCAGCCAGACCACGCCGTGTTTCTGCGCCAGCGCCTGGATGCTTTGCATGTTGCCGCTGGTGTAGTGCTTACGCGTGTAGGGGCAGTCGGCATTGGTCCATTCCAAGATCACGGTCTTGCCGCGGAACTCGCTCAAGGAAAGCGAACTGCCCTTGCTGTCCCTGGCGGTGAAATCAGGCGCCGGCTGGCCGATCTGAAGCGGGACGCCGGCCCCGACGGCGAGGCTCATCATATTCATGAACACGGCGGCAATGATCAGGGCGGCGACCCTAACGACACCGCGGGTGCGAGTAAGGAGGCGGGCGGAAGTCTCGCGGCGGCGGCTGCTAGTAAGGTTGCTCATTGGCGATGCTCGGCGGCGGGTGAAGTAAGGTTCCTCATTGGCGATGCTCCGGGCTGTGCACGTTTCCGCGGAAACGTCGGAATGACCAACCAGTGGATAACTGACGTTTCCGCGGAAACGCGGTGCCGTGCAGACGTTTCCGCGGAAACGCGCTGCGATGCGACTGGCGGGCCGTACGACTGCTTTAGTCGCGGCAACGTGCCCGTAGGTTCCCTGGCACTTTTACATGGACCCCATTAGAGTACCGGCCTGTGGAAAATCGAGTGGATTCAGCGTGATGCGTTTCGCTACGGAATACGGAGTAATCGTGATCGGCGGCGGCCATGCGGGCACCGAAGCCGCCCTTGCGGCTGCGCGCATGGGTCAGCGCACCCTGCTGCTCACGAACAACATCGAGACGCTGGGCCAGATGAGCTGCAACCCGGCGATCGGCGGCATCGGCAAGGGTCACCTGGTGAAGGAGATCGACGCCCTGGGCGGAGCGATGGCACTGGCGGCCGACGAGGCCGGTATCCAGTTTCGCACCCTGAACGCGAGCAAAGGGCCCGCGGTACGCGCCACGCGTGCGCAAGCGGATCGGCAACTCTACAAGCAGGCGATCCGTCGCATGCTCGAGACTCAGCCGAATCTGACGCTGTTTCAGCAAGAGGCAGCGGACCTCAAGATCGAGGGCGAGCGCGTGGTCGGCGTGGTCACGCAAAGCGGCGTCGAATTTCGTGCGCGCGCCGTGGTATTGACCGTCGGCACTTTTCTGGGCGGGCGGATTCACGTCGGCTTGGAGAGCCATCCGGGCGGCCGCGCCGGCGATGCGCCGTCGATGAGTCTGGCAGCGCGTCTGCGCGAGCTCAATTTGCGCGTCGGCCGATTGAAAACCGGGACGCCGCCGCGCATCGACGGCCGCAGCATCGATTTCTCCAGCATGCGGGAACAGCACAGCGATGATCCGCAGCCGGTTTTTTCTTACCTCGGCACGCGCGGTGCCCACCCGCGCCAGATGCCGTGCCACATCACGGCCACCAGCGAGCGAACCCACGACATCATTCGCGGCGCCACCGCGCGCTCGCCTCTGTTCACCGGATTGATCGCGGGCGTTGGCCCGCGCTACTGTCCCTCGGTGGAAGACAAAGTAGTGCGCTTCGCGGATAAGAAGTCGCACCAAATCTTCGTCGAGCCCGAGGGTCTCAATACCCATGAGATCTATCCCAACGGCATCTCAACGAGCCTGCCCTTCGACGTGCAATACGAGTTCGTGCGCACCATCCGGGGGTTCGAGCGCGCGCACATCACGCGCCCGGGCTACGCCATCGAATACGATTTCTTCGATCCGCGCGATCTCAAGTTCAGCCTGGAGAGCAAGTTCCTTGCGGGACTGTTTTTCGCCGGACAAATCAACGGCACCACCGGCTACGAAGAGGCGGCGGCCCAAGGATTGCTCGCCGGCGCCAACGCGGCGCTGCTGGCCGACGAGCGCGAGGCGTGGTGGCCGAAACGAAGCGAGGCATACATCGGCGTGCTGGTCGATGATCTGATCACGCGCGGCGCCCCCGAACCCTACCGGATGTTCACCAGCCGCGCGGAGTACCGTCTCAGCTTGCGCGAAGACAATGCAGACCTGCGCCTTACCGCGCAAGGCCGCAAGCTGGGCCTGGTCGATGACGCACGCTGGGCATTTTTTGAGCGCAAGCGTGCCGCGGTCGCGGACGAACTAGCCCGGCTGGCCGCGGCCGTCGTGCAGCCGGCGGACGTGGACGCCGACTTGCTCGCGAAGCTGGGTTCGCCTTTGTCGCGAGAGGCGCATGCTCTGGATTTATTGCGCCGCCCTGAGCTGGCGTACGATGATTTGAACCACGTTGCGCCGTGGACGGCGGCATCGTCGCCCGGCACCGCGTGGCGCACCGATGAACGCCTGAGCGAGCAAGTGAAACTCGAGGTGGACGTCGAAGCGAAATATTCGGGGTATCTCAAGCGTCAGAACGAGGAGATCGAGCGTCAGCGGCGCAATGAAGAATTGCGCCTGCCGCAGAATATCGATTATGGCGATGTCAGCGGGCTGTCGAACGAAGCTCGCCAGCGCCTGCGCGACGTGCGTCCCGAAACCTTGGGTCAAGCCGCGCGGATTCCGGGTCTGACGCCGGCGGCCCTGTCGCTGTTGCTGGTGCATCTCAAGCGCGATCACGCTGCTTGACCGAATCCCTCGGCAGCGAAGCCCGCGTTTTTGCAGGACTTGCCCGGCGTTCTATGGTATCTACCCCCGCAAATTACGCCGCTGCCGCGAAGCGAGTGGCATTTTGCCCGTCCACTCTTTAACATCACCGCTCCATTTGAACCCCGCGGCTCGGAGAATTTAGATGCTTTCTCGATTGAATGGCTTGGCGTGGCTTGCAAGCACGGCGTTGAGTTTGTGTTGGTCACTGGGTGCGCATGCGGCGGGGAACCCGGCAGACGGTGAGAAAAAGTTCTACACCTGTTATGGCTGCCATGGCATCGACAACTACCGGAATGCTTATCCGGACTACAGCGTTCCCAAGCTCCGCCACCAGCATGCTTCCTATATCGTCGCGGCGCTGCAGGAATATCGCAGCGGCGAGCGCCCGCATGCGACCATGCATGCGCAGGCGGCATCCTTGTCCGATCAAGACATCGAGGATATCGCCGCCTATCTGCAGGGTGCGGAACCGGTGAAGCCGAGCGCGGCGGTGACCGGAAAGACTCCGAAGCAAGTGGCCGCCTGTGTCGCCTGTCACGGCGAGAACGGATTGGGAGTCGAGGCGCCGCTGACGCCGAAGCCGGCCGTGCTCGCCGGTCAACACGTCGATTACTTGGAGCAGGCTTTGATGGCCTATCGCAATGGCCGCCGCAAGAATGTCGTGATGAGCGGCATGGCGAAGCTGCTCACCACCGACGAAGACGTCAAAATCGCGGCCGCCTATTTTGCCGGTCAAGCTTCGCCATTGGCGACGGCGACCACGGACAGCAAATAAGCGGGCTCGGCCTCAAATAGCCGGGCTCGCGGTCGCCTGGACGACCTGAGGTCCGTTAGCCGGGCCAGCCGTCACTTGCCCACGCGCATCAGGAATTGCGCGAACGTCCTGTAGTAGTCATCGCGATTTTGCTTTTTGCGGAAGCCGTGACCTTCGTCGACGGCCTCCAGGTACCATACCTCGCCGCCCTTGCTGCGCACTCGGTTGACGATCTGCTCCGCTTCGCTAACCGGCACCCGCGGATCGTTCTTGCCGTGGACGACGAGCAGAGGCCGCGACATGCGATCCGCATTCGTCAGCGGTGAAATGCGCCGCAAGTAAGCACGCATGTCCGGATCGCGTTCATCGCCGTATTCCGCGCGGCGCTGATTCTGCCTATAAGGCGCGGTGTTGGTGAGCAGGCTGATGAAGTCGGCAAAGCCTGCCACGTCGACGCCGCCGCGCAGGCGTTCGCTGAAATTGACCAGAGTCGCGAGCGCGAGATATCCGCCGTAAGAATCGCCGGACACCACCACATGCTTTGCGTCATACGCGGTTTGCAGACCGAGCCAGACGAGCAGCGCGCCCACATCCTTCACGGCGTCCTCGCGCAGCACGCCATTGTCGAGCGCCAAATAGCTCTTGCCGTAGCCGGACGAGCCGCGCACGTTGGGAGCGATCACGGCAAATCCGAGTTCATTGACCACATACTGGAGCCAGGGATCGAAGCCGGAACGGAACTGCGATTCGGGGCCGCCGTGCAAAGTGATCAGCACAGGGTGCGGACCCGGAGTCGACGGTTCGTATACATACATGGGTATTTGACGCGCCCGTCCGTCGGTCCGGTCGAAAGTCGGGAACTGGGTGAGCCGCGGCGTCACGAACTTGGCGAGATCCACAGCACCTGCTTCGCTGTGCGTCCAAGCCTCCAAGTGATTCGTTGCGATGTCGAGAACATAGGCGTCGCGCGGCCGATTGGGCGCCGCGAAGCCAAAGGCAACGCGAGTGCCTTCGGCGTTGAAACTCAAGGAGCCGATGAGGCCGGCCGCCGGGAGCTTGGGTGGATTCAAGTCCTGATGCGTACGCAGATCGAGCACATTGAGTTTGTCGATCCCAGCCTCGTTGCTGACATAGGCGAGGTAGTGGCCGTCGCGCGAAATCGCCAACTCCACCACATCCCAGGAAAGATGGCCGGAGATGACGGTCTTCTCGCCGCTGAAGAGATTGACGTAGCGCAGCTGTGCGAACTCGCCGTCACGGTCCGAAATCAAATAAACGCCCTGCCCGTCGCGGGAGAATTTGGCGCCTGCGATCCCGACTTTGGTCGGCGCCGGTTCGACCTCGCGTTTTTGCCCCGAGGCGAGGTCCACCACATACAGGTAAGCCTCCGAGATCGACAGGTACTTGAGCACCAGGAGCTTGCGGTCATCCGGCGACCAATCGAGCGGATACCAGGCGGCATCATCGCCCGTGACCACGAGCCGCGGCAGCGCGCCTGTTTCAGGGTCGACGACGTCGATGTCGTAGCTCACCCCGTCGCGGGCGGTGCTGAAGAACGCGACTTCCCGCCCTGCGTTCGACCACACCGGACCGCCGTTCATAGACTTGCCGTCGGTCAGCAGTTTGGCCGCGGGTTCGCCCAGACGCTGATAATAAAGTTGGGCATTCTCGTTGCCGCCCACGTCCTTGAGATACACGTAGGCGCTGCGCCCGGGATCGGGCGAAAACGCGGCCTGGGTGATCGGCTCGCGCAGAAACGTGAGTTGGCGACGCTCGCCCGCCGGCCGCTCCACGAGATGCAATTGATCGACATCGCCGAAACGCGTCGTGATCAACAGCTGGCCCTTCGGCGAGAAGCCCAGCGGCGTTGCCTGGCGCGCATTCAGATAACCATCCAGTTTCTCGCTCGGACCCGCCGCAGGCTCCGGAATGTTGTCGAATATCAAATTGCCGCGTTCGACCCGCGGGAGCGCCGAGGCCGGAGCGTCGAACAGGAATGGCGACGCCAATAACAGCAACAAATAAATTCGAGTCATATTTCCTATGTTCTCACACCGGAGTGATAATGGGAGCGATGGCAACAACCTATGAACATTTGGTGAAATCCTACGACGTCGGCGACCTGCTCGACGACATCGCGAGTGCCGATCCGCCGGCTTATCTGCGCCGCTGCTTTGCCGAGGGTTATTCGGCATCCTTGTTGTCCTGGGCTCGGGTGCAGCAGCTCGCGGTCTGCGCCATGGTTCTCGACGCCGTCGTCAACGGCCGCGACTACGACTTGTTCGAGCATGAGTTGATCGCGGACTGGCGCGTTCATTATGCCGGCGCATGCGCCAAACAGAAGGACACGGCACTGCTGGCCCTGCGCCGCGTTCTCGAGCGCGACCGGCCGCAAGATCCCGATGCCGCCGCGGAACTGGAACAGCTCGCGGGTAGCTTGGCTGCCGCTTGAATGGGCTACCTGCGCCGCGTTGAACAGGGTCCGTGTCTCCGGATGGCATTGTCTGCGGTGCTGCTTGCACCGGTGGTCGCCTGCCATACGTCTTCACCGCGAGTTACCGCACCGGGCCGCGCACCGCCCCCGCCGGCGGCGCAGGTACCTGCGGATGTCTCTTATGATTGGCACGGGCTGCTCATCGCGCCCTTTGGCAGCGTGCTCAAGGACATTCCCGCGGCGCTTCACGAGGTATTGCTGTTTCGGGACCAAGCGCAGCACGGCGGCGCATCGGCAGACAACGCGTCGGCGGCCGATGCCGAGTGCTATGCCGCCGATGCACCCGCGCCGCGTTTCGTCGGGCGCGCCCCCGACGAGTACCTGCTATGTTTCAGGCAAGATCGCTTGTCCCGCATTCGGGCCTCGGTGCGCTTGACGGCGGCTGAAGCGTCCGAGGTATTTGCCGCGGCATGCGCCGATTGGTTGAAGAATGCGGCGCTGAAGAATGCAGCGTCGGCCGGATCGGGCATCGAAGCTCCGACCGCCCCCGTCCCGAGCGACGCAGCGCCAATCGGCTCTGCCTGCGAGGGCCGCGATGGCGCCATCCGCTTCAAGGGCCGCCTGGAGGAGGAACCGGGCCAGGCGGGAATGCCGCCCGCGGAGGCAGTCTTGTCCATCATCTTAGACAGCGCTACCAACCTTTGAGCAGCCCATCCCTGACACGAGAAACCGAACATCAGCTACTCGTCGCGGGCGCGCGCGACATCGGCATTGCCTTGGAGGCGTCCGCTGCCGAAGCGCTGCTCCAGCTCATGGATGAACTCGAGGTCGCCAACGCGCAGTTCAATCTCACGGCGATCCGCGACCGAGCGGGGATGTTGCGCAAACATGTCCTAGACAGCCTGAGCCTGCAGCCCTACCTGCACGGCAGCCGCGTCGCCGACGTCGGCACCGGAGCCGGATTTCCGGGCCTGCCGCTGGCCATCGTCAATCCCCAGCGCCGCTTTACGCTGATCGAGGCCACGGGCAAGAAGGCGCGCTTCGTCGAACGAGCCGCGCTTCTCCTGGGGTGCGACAATGTGCACGTGGAACACACGCGGGCGGAAAACTATAGGCCGTTCGAACTTTTCGATACAGTGGCGGCGCGGGCGCTGTCCTCACTGGCGGATTTTGCGGCCTATGCCGGGCACTTATGCGCGCCGGACGGGCGACTGCTCGCGATGAAGGGAAAGCGGCCGGACGAGGAGATCTCCGCGATGCCCAAATCGTTTCGTGTGCTGGGGGTGCACCGGCTCAAGGTGCCCGGACTGGACGACGAGCGGCATCTTGTGGAACTCTCACCGGTCCGGCCCAAATCGAGCAAAACATGAAGCGGGTCATCGCAGTTGCGAATCAAAAAGGCGGGGTCGGAAAGACCACCACCGCCGTCAATCTCGCCGCCTCGCTGACGGCCACCAAACGGCGCGTGCTGCTGATCGATCTCGATCCCCAGGGCAATGCCACCATGGGATGCGGAATCGACAAATATTCTCAGGCCCGTACGAGCTGCGACGTGTTGTTGGGCGATTGCGCGGCGATGGAGGCGCTGGTGCGGGTCGAGTACGGCGGCTTCATGTTGATGCCTTCCAATCAGGACCTCACGGCGGCGGAGGTTCGGCTGCTCGGCATGATGACCGGCCGAGAGTTCAAATTGCGCAATGCACTGAAGCCGATACGAGAAGATTTCGACGTGATCCTCATCGATTGTCCGCCGGCACTCAATATGCTGACCTTGAACGCGCTGGTGGCGGCGGATTCCGTGATGGTCCCGATGCAATGCGAGTACTACGCGCTGGAGGGCTTGAGCGCCTTGGTGCAAACCATCGACCAGATTCGCGCCAGCATCAACCCGGACCTTGAAATCGAAGGCCTGCTGCGAACCATGTTCGACCCGCGCAATAATCTCGCGAATGAAGTGTCCGCGCAGCTGATCGAGCACTTCGGCGACAAGGTGTTCCGCACCCTGATCCCGCGCAATGTGCGTCTGGCGGAGGCTCCCAGTTTCGGCAAACCCGCGCTATTTCACGACAAGGAGTCGCGCGGCGCCCTTGCCTATCTGGCGCTCGCCGGCGAGATGATTCGCCGCGACGATCTGCCGCCCGCGCCCGTATAATCAGCGCTGTCCGTACAATCGGCTGCGTTCACTGGGATTCGTCATGTCCGGCAAAAAGCCGTCTTTGGGTCGTGGCCTCGCCGAGCTGAGCCCCCTGCTCGCGAAACGCGCAAGCGCGCAAGCGGTCGAACCCCCGGTGTTGGCGGGGGACCGCTTGGCAAGTTTGCCGCTCGATTTGCTGCAGCGGGGCAAGTACCAGCCTCGCGTCGATATGCGCCCCGAGACCTTGAGCGAGCTGGCCGATTCGATCAAATCGCAGGGCCTGGTGCAGCCCATCCTGGTGCGCCCCCTGGGGAGCCGCAATCCCGGTGAATCGCAACGCTATGAAATCATTGCCGGCGAGCGGCGCTGGCGAGCGGCGCAAATGGCGGGGCTTACCGAGATCCCCGCGGTTATCCGCGACGTGCCCGACGAGGCCGCCGTTTCGATGGCGCTCATCGAGAACATTCAGCGCGAGGATCTGAACCCCCTGGAAGAGGCGGGTGCGCTGCTGCGCTTGATCGACGAATTCGGCCTGACGCATCAGGCGGCCGCGGAGGCCGTCGGGCGCTCGCGCGCCGCGGTGAGCAATTTGGTGCGTCTCATGGAGCTGGCCGACGAGGTCAAGGAGTTGCTCGAGCACCGGCGCATTGAAATGGGGCACGCACGCGCGCTTTTGGGCTTGACCTCGCGCCGCCAACAGGTCGAAGTGGCCGGCCTCGTCGCGAAAAAATCGCTGTCGGTCCGCGAAACCGAGGCATTGGTGCGTCGCATCATGAATCCCCACTCCGCAGACCCGGCACAATCAGCCGCGGTGGACCCCGATATCCAACGGCTGGAGCGCGATTTGGCCGATAAATTGGGCGCCAAAGTGGCGTTCCAACACACCCCGTCCGGCAAGGGAAAGCTCGTCGTGAGCTACAACAGTCTGGATGAACTCGAAGGGATTCTCGGCCATATCCAGTGAAAACAGCGAAAAAATACCTGGCCAAAACGCCTTGATGCAGCGGGTCGGGCTCTCTATAATGCGCCGGCTGTTTTGACTGGCTGGCGACGGCTCACAGAATGCGGAAATCGATGGTAGCGCCGCCGGTCCGGTTCCCTTCGCGATGAATGAAGTTCTGAGTCGCGGCAAACGGACGGTCGTTCGGGTCGTGCTCCTGCAAGCAGGTTGCGCGGCAATCGTCGCGTCTGTGTTTCTTGTGTTCAAAGGCGCGCACCAAGCCCTTGCGGCGCTGGTGGGTGGATTGATCGTGGCTGCCGGAAGCGCCGTCTTGGGGTGGCGCGTGTTCAAGCCCGGGGTTGCGGGCGGTGCCACGCTGACTACGGCGATGTATGCCGGAGTGATGCTGAAGTGGTTGTGGTTCGCGCTCGCACTGTATTTAGCGATCGCGCGGTTGAAACTCGACGCGGTACCGCTATTGATTGGGATAGTGGTCGCGCAATTGGGCTATTGGGTCGGTCTAATTCGGCTCAGATGACGATTGGGGACTTATGCGTTTCGGAATCATGGCAGAGGAAGACGTGTCGGGCGGGGTGACGGGCTACATCAAGCACCACCTTACTCATTACACCTTGGATACGGGACGCGGTGCCTTTTGGTCGGTGCACATCGACAGCATCATTTTCACCCTCATTATCTCCTTCATCTTCATTCTGGTACTCGCGATCGCGGCGCGCCGCGCCACCAGCGGCGTACCGGGTAAATTGCAGAGCGCAGTCGAGATGCTGGTGGAATTCGTGGATGGTATGGTGAAAGACACCTATCACGGCTCGAACAAATTCATCGCGCCGCTCGCCATTACGATTTTCTGCATAGTATTCCTGGAAAATTTCATGGATATTCTGCCGGTGGACGCGCTGCCCGCCGCCGCCAAGCTCTTCGGTGTGGAGCATCTGCGCACAGTGGCGACGGCCGACCTCAATACCACCGTCGGCATGGCGCTCGGCGTGTTTCTCCTGATCCAATGGGTGGGCATCTCGCACAAGGGCTTCGGTGCTTTCGCGGGAGAGTGGTTCACCGCTCCGTTTCATGCCCATGGCACGGCCCTCAAAGTATTGCTGGCGCCGATCAATTTTGCATTCCGAGTGATCGAGGAAGTAGTCCGGCCCCTATCGCTGTCGATGCGATTGTTCGGCAACATGTACGCCGGTGAACTCATATTTTTGCTGATCGCCTGCTTCACGCTCGGTGCGGCGCTCAATCACCTGTCGACTTACTTCCTGGGCATCGCGCAATTCGGTGCCGGTGTCGTGTGGACCTTGTTTCACTACCTCATCATTACGCTGCAAGCGTTTATTTTCATGGTCCTGACCGTCGTGTACGTAGGCATTTCGGCCGAGAAGCACTAGATTCGTTTCATTCAAGACATTTAAAGACCGGAGACAATAATGGACAATGTGACCCAAATCGCTCAGCTCATGAGCTCCACCGTGATTGCAGCAGGCTTGGTAATCGGCCTAGGTGGTGCGGGCGCCGCCATCGGCTTCGGTCTTCTGGGCGGCAAGTTCCTCGAGAGCTCCGCTCGCCAGCCGGAACTCACCAACATGCTGCAAACCAAGATGTTCATCGTCGCGGGCTTGCTGGACGCGGTGCCGATCATCGGCGTCGCCGTCGGCTTCTTGCTGCTTTACGCCAATCCTTTCTTGGGCGCGCTCGGTCTCAAGTAACCAGCGCCGCGCGGCGCCCGAACGGCGCTGAGTAAGGAGTACGCAATGAACTTAGCACTTACGCTGGTCATCCAAGGGGTGGTGTTTTTCCTGGTCGCCTGGGCGGTCATGAAATTCTTCTGGCCGTGGCTCATGGGAGCCATCGAAGAGCGGCAGAAAAAAATTGCAGCCGGATTGGCGGCCGCCAGCAAGAGCGAAAAGGAGCTCGAAGAAGCCGATAAGCGCTCCAAGGAAATCATCCGCGAAGCGCGCGATCGCGCGGCGCAGATCGTCGACCAGGCCGGCAAGCGGTCGAACGAAATCGTGGAGGAAGCCAAGGGAACTGCCTCGAGCGAAGCGCAGCGCCTGGTCGCTCAGGCTCGCGATGAAGTGACGCGCGAGACTTCGCGCGCGCGCGAGGGCTTGGCGCGGGAAGTCGGCAGGCTCGCGGTCGAAGGTGCGTCGCGCTTGTTGGAACGCGAAATCGATCCGAGGACTCACGCCGAGCTGTTGGATAAATTGGCTGCCGAGGTTGAGCGTGGCTGAGCGAGCTACCATCGCCCGGCCCTATGCGAAAGCCGCGTTCGAGTACGCGCGCGCCGCGAATGCCTTTGCAGGGTGGTCGCAGGGCCTCAAGGCGGCGGCTGAGATCGTCGCCGACCCGCGCGTCGCCCCGCTCACCAAGAGTCCGGAGTGGTCGGCATCCGACCTGGCTACTCTCGTCACCGATGTCGCCGGCGCCAAACTCGATGCCGGCATGCAAAACTTCGTGCGCGTCCTGGCTGAGAATCACCGCCTGCCGCTGTTGCCGGAAATCTCGGCTCAGTACGAGCAGCTGCGTTCCGTGGCCGAGAACACCGTCGACGTCGAGGTGGTCTCCGCCGTGCCGCTCGATGCCGCCCAAGCGGGCAAGCTCGAACGGGCCTTGAGCACGCGGCTGAAGCGCAAGGTGCGCATGCGCAACTCGGTGGACGCGGCGCTTTTAGGCGGCGCGGTGGTGCGCGCAGGAGACCTGGTCATCGACGGCTCGTTGAGGGGCCGCCTGGAACGACTCGCCACGGATTTAACAAGTTAGAACCGATTTAGTCGCGGGCACAATCAGCCCGCAGCAAGAGGATCGATATGTCCATTAAGGCATCGGAAATCAGCGACCTGATCAAGGCGCGCATCGAAAAATTCCAGTCAGCGACCGAGGCGCGCAATGTCGGCACCGTAGTGAGCGTCACCGACGGCATCGTACGCATCCACGGTCTCGCCGACGCGCGTTACGGCGAAATGCTCGAATTCGTCGGCAATACCTTCGGCTTGGCGTTGAACCTCGAGCAAGACTCGGTGGGCGCCGTGGTGCTCGGCGACTACAAGCACATTTCCGAAGGTTCGCAGGTCAAGACCACGGGCCGCATCCTCGAGGTCCCGGTGGGTCCCGAACTGCTGGGACGCGTCGTCGATGCGCTGGGCAACCCCATCGACGGCAAGGGAGCGGTGAACGCCAAGCTGAAGTCGCCGCTCGAGCGGGTGGCTCCGGGCGTGATTTTCCGCAAGAGCGTGTCGCAGCCGGTGCAGACGGGTTTGAAAGCCATCGATGCCATGGTGCCGATCGGCCGCGGCCAGCGCGAACTCATCATCGGCGACCGCCAGACCGGCAAGACGGCCGTCGCCATCGACACCATCATCAATCAGAAAGGCACGGGCGTTAAATGCGTCTATGTCGCCATCGGCCAGAAGCAGAGTTCGATCGCCAACGTGGTGCGCAAGCTCGAAGAGCACGGCGCCATGGGCCACACCATCATCGTTGCGGCTTCCGCCTCGATGCCCGCGGCGATGCAATATCTCGCACCCTACGGCGGCTGCGCCATGGGGGAGTACTTCATGGACAGCGGCGAAGACGCGCTGATCGTCTATGACGATTTATCGAAGCAGGCCGTCGCCTATCGGCAGATCTCGCTGCTGCTGCGCCGACCACCCGGGCGCGAAGCCTACCCCGGCGACGTGTTCTACCTGCATTCCCGTCTTCTCGAGCGCTCGGCGCGCGTCAACGAGGAATACGTCGAGAAATTCACTAATGGTCGCGTCAAGGGCAAGACGGGTTCGCTGACCGGTCTACCCATCATCGAAACCCAGGCCGGCGACGTCACGGCGTTCGTGCCGACCAACGTCATTTCCATCACCGACGGCCAGATCTTCCTGGAGACCGACTTGTTCAATGCCGGCATGCGTCCGGCCATCAACGCCGGCATCTCGGTGTCGCGCGTCGGCGGTGCCGCGCAGACCAACATCATCAAGAAACTCGGCGGCGGCGTTCGTCTGGCTCTGGCGCAATACCGTGAACTCGCGGCCTTCTCGCAGTTCGCGTCGGACTTGGACGAAGCGACGCGCAGGCAGCTGGAACGCGGCCAGCGCGTCACCGAGCTCATGAAGCAGAAACAGTATGCGCCCATGTCGGTGGCCGAGATGGCGCTGTCCCTGTATGCCGCCAACAACGGCTTCTTCGACAAGGTCGACCGCCGCAAAGTGGTCGAGACGGAAGCCGGATTGCAATCTTTCGCACGCTCGAGCTATGCCGATCTGTTGAAGAGCATCAACTCCAAGCCGGATCTGTCGGGCGAAGTCGAAGCGGCGCTCAAGAAGTGCTGCACCGAATTCTTCGCGACGTTGTAAGCAGGCTGTAAGAGAAGGCAATGGCAGGCGCAAAAGAAATCCGCGGCAAGATCGCGAGTATCAAGAATACTCAGAAGATCACCAAGGCCATGGAAATGGTGGCGGCGAGCAAGATGCGCAAGGCGCAGGACCGGATGCGGGCGGCGCGCCCCTATGCGGAAAAGATCCGCAAGATCATCGGCCACCTGCGCCAGGTGAACCTCGATTACAAGCATCCCTTCACCTTGGAGCGGCCGGTCCAATCCGTCGGCATCGTCGTGATCAGCACCGATCGCGGATTGTGCGGTTCGCTGAACCTCAATCTCTTCAAGGCGGCGCTCGCCGCGATCCGGGAAGCTCAGGGAAAAAACGCCAAGGTCTCCTTGTGCGTCATCGGTTCCAAGGCGCTGCAGTTCTTTCGGCGCTTGTCCGGCGTGGAAATTGCCGCGTCGGTCACCCACCTGGGCGACAAGCCGCACGTTGCCGATTTGATCGGCACCACGAAGGTCATGCTCGACTTTTATCGCGATGCGAAGGTCGATCAGCTGCTGCTGGTGCACAATGTTTTCGTCAACACGATGACGCAAAAGGCCATCGTCACGCAGCTGCTGCCGCTTCAGACCATCGACAAGGACGAGCTTCAAGAGCGCTGGGACTATATCTACGAGCCGGATGCCATCGAGATTCTCGACGGCATTCTGATGCGTTATATCGAGTCCCAAATCTTTCAGGGCGCCGTCGAGAACGTCGCCTGCGAAATGGCGGCGCGCATGGTGGCCATGAAGAGCGCGTCCGACAACGCCGGCAAGCTCATCGACGAGCTGCAACTCATTTACAACAAGGCCCGTCAGGCGGCGATCACGAAAGAGCTTTCGGAGATCGTCGGCGGCGCGGCAGCGGTTTAAGACAAGAGGGTTATTCAATGTCCAGCAGCGGCAAAATCGTGCAAATCATCGGCGCGGTCATCGATGTGGAATTTCCGCGCGATCAGATCCCCAAGGTCTACGACGCGCTCAAGCTCGATGATGTGGACTTGACCCTCGAAGTGCAGCAGCAGCTCGGCGACGGCATCGTGCGCACCATTGCCATGGGTCCTTCCGAAGGCCTGCGCCGCGGTCTCAACGTCAGCGGCACCGGCAAGGGGATTTCCGTGCCGGTCGGCGCCGGCACGCTCGGCCGCATCATGGACGTGCTGGGCAAGCCGCAGGACGAGAAAGGTCCCGTACAAGCCACGGAGTACCTGCCCATTCACCGTCCCGCTCCGGCCTACGATGAACAGGCGGGCGGCCAGGACCTTCTGGTCACGGGCATCAAGGTGATCGATCTGCTCGTGCCGTTCGCCAAGGGCGGCAAGGTGGGTCTGTTCGGCGGTGCCGGCGTGGGCAAGACGGTGAACATGCTCGAGCTCATCAACAACATCGCCAAGCAGTACAGCGGCCTGTCCGTGTTTGCGGGCGTGGGCGAGCGTACCCGCGAGGGCAACGACTTCTATCACGAGATGATCGAGTCGGGGGTCATCGACAAGGACAACCTGGCGAATTCCAAAGTCGCGATGGTGTACGGCCAGATGAACGAGCCGCCGGGCAACCGCCTGCGCGTCGCGCTCACCGGCCTCACCATGGCCGAATACTTCCGGGACGAAAAGCAGGCCTCCGGCAAGGGCCGCGACGTGCTATTTTTCGTCGACAATATCTACCGCTATACTCTGGCAGGCACGGAAGTATCCGCGCTGCTCGGCCGTATGCCGTCGGCCGTGGGCTATCAGCCGACGCTGGCAGAGGAAATGGGCGTGCTACAGGAACGCATCACTTCGACCAAGACGGGTTCGATCACGTCCATTCAGGCCGTGTACGTTCCCGCGGACGATCTGACCGATCCTTCCCCCGCGACCACCTTTGCGCACTTGGATGCCACGGTGGTGCTGTCGAGGCAAATTGCCTCACTGGGCATTTACCCCGCGGTCGATCCGCTGGATTCCACCAGCCGCCAGCTCGATCCTCTGGTGGTGGGCGAAGATCACTACGATACGGCGCGCGGCGTACAGGCGGTCTTGCAGCGTTACAAAGAGCTTCAGGACATCATCGCGATTCTCGGTATGGACGAGCTGTCCGAAGAGGACAAGCTGAGCGTGTACCGCGCGCGCAAAATTCAACGCTTTCTATCGCAACCCTTCAACGTGGCCAAGGTGTTCACCGGGCAGGACGGCAAGATCGTCCCCCTCAAGGACACCATTCGCGGCTTCAAGGCCATCATCGCCGGCGAGTATGACCATCTGCCCGAGCAGGCGTTCTATATGATCGGCGCCATCGAAGAAGCCGTCGAAAAAGCCAAGACCCTGTCCTAAGAGCGAACATGGCCCACACCATTCACGTCGACATCGTCAGCGCCGAAGGACAGATCTTTTCGGGCGAGGCGAGCATGGTGTTCGTGCCGGGCTCGCAAGGCGAACTCGGCATCGCACCGCGTCATGCGCCGTTGCTGACCACGCTGAAGGCCGGTGAGGTCCGCGTGCAATCGGAGGGTCAAGAGGAACAGTCGTTCTACGTCGGCGGCGGCTCGCTCGAAATTCAGCCCAATCTCGTGACCGTGCTCGCCGATACGGCGGCGCGGGCGCGCGATCTGGACGAGGCCGCGGCATTGGCCGCGAAACAGCGCGCCGAGGATGCCGTGCGGCAGCGCTCGGACAAGATCGATCTCGCCGAAGCCCAGGCGGAACTTGCCCGCGCCGTGGCGCAACTCCGGGCCATCGAACGCCTGCGCAAGAAACGCTAGGAGCTTTCACCAACGGAACTGTCATGCAGCTTTCCGTCGTCATACTTGCTGCGGGTCAGGGTAAGCGGATGCAGTCCGACTTGCCGAAGGTACTGCAGCCCTTGGCGGGCCAGCCGCTGCTCAGGCATGTAATCGTCACCGCACGCGAGCTGCACCCGGCCAATATCTACGTCGTTTACGGTCATGGCGGCGCGCAAGTGCAAGCGGCCTTGAGTGCAGAACACGTCGAGTGGATACTGCAAGCCGATCAGTTGGGCACCGGCCATGCCGTCATGCAGGCCATGTGCGTCATTCCCGACGATCATACGGTCCTCGTGCTCTACGGCGACGTGCCGATGATCCGCGCGGCATCTCTGACGAAACTGATTGCGGCGGCCGACGAGGGGGCTTTGAGTCTCCTTTCCGTCGATCTCGACGACGCCGCGGGCTACGGGCGCATCGTCCGCGATGCCGCCGGGCAAGTTCGCGCCATCGTCGAGCAAAAGGATGCGAGCCCGGAACAATTGCAGATACGCGAAGCCAACTCCGGATTCATGGCGGCTCCGGCAGGCCGTCTGCGCGAATGGTTGTTGGGGCTGGGTAGGAACAACGCCCAGCGCGAGTACTACCTGACCGACGTGGTGGCGGGCGCCGTCCGATCCGGCGATCGGATCGCGGCGGTACGCTGCCTCGACGCCGCGGAAGTCGCGGGCGTCAACGACAAGATCCAACTCGCGCAAGTGGAGGCTTCGTACCGGCGCGAACGGGCGAACCGGTTGATGCTCGCCGGCGCGACGCTGGCGGACCCCGCGCGCATCGACATACGCGGCGATGTCGAGGTCGGGCGCGACGTGTTCCTGGACATCAATGCGGTCCTGATCGGTACCGTGCGTTTAGGCAAGGGCGTGAGAATTGGGCCCAATTGCGTCATCAGCAATTCCGAGATTGGAGCCGGCACGGAAGTCTTCGCCAACAGCGTCATCGACCGTGCGAGCGTGGCCGAGAACTGCCGGATCGGACCCTTTGCGAGAGTTCGGCCCGAATCGATTTTGCATCACGATGTGCACATCGGCAATTTCGTCGAAATCAAGAGCAGCGAAATCGGCGCGGGCAGCAAGGCTAACCATCTGAGCTACGTAGGCGATGCGCGTGTCGGCAGCGGTGTCAATGTCGGGGCAGGCACCATCACCTGCAACTACGACGGTCAAAACAAGTGGCCGACCGTGATCGAGGACCGGGCATTCATAGGTTCCGGCAGTATGCTGGTGGCCCCGGTTCGCATCGGCGCCGGCGCGACCATCGGCGCCGGATCGACCATTACCCAGAATGCTCCCGGCGGCGAGCTCACGCTGACGCGCGCCAAGCAGGCCACCGTCGACGGATGGAAACGGCCCATGAAACTCGACGAAGATGAGAAAGCGGCCGTCATCGATGCCGTGCTGAAGAATCCGAAAACTTGAGCCTATCGGCAGGGTGATTGCGTTTCAGCTGCGGTAATTTTGGCTACCGTGCCCGGCGTAAACAGAACTTGGACATTGGGCATGCGGTCCGAGACATCGATGCCGTTACCGCGGATACTCTGGACCATGCCGACGACGAGGTGTTTCCGTCCATCGAAGTCTCCATAAATGGGGCCTCCCGAATTGCCGGGAGTCGTTTGAATCGTCGTCTGTATCAAGGCTCCGTCCGCGCCGACCGGCACAACCCCGACCACTTGACCATCCGACCCCCACAGCTCTTTCAATTTGAATCCATCCCCACGCAGCCTTCTGTGATCGGTCGGGAATCCGGCCGCCGAAAGCGTGAAGTGCGCCGGTAGCTGCGCCACATCGACCGCGGCGAGGGTCATTGCCGTGATGCTGCCATCCACGGCGGCCGCGAGCCGAATGAGCGCCCAGTCATTGTCCGGATTCCGTACCCGGCGATCCACGATGATGGTATCTCCGTGCGCAATGACTGATCCCTGAAGGAGAAACCGCAGTCCTTGCAGAGCGCCTCGGTCCCTATCGCTGCCGGTTTGCCCGACGGCAAACGCGACAGGTCTGCCGACCGGGGGATCCATCACGACCTCATCGGTATACACGACGTGCATGTTCGTGAGAACGTGGCAGCGATCGATGAGAAATCCGGTGCCCGCCGTGTCCCCGGTTGCCGCGTCGTAGCCCGCTGCCGATTTCGCGATGCCGTAGGGCCATACGGCGCCTACCGCATTCAAAAAAGAATAGTCCTCGTGATGGGGATTGTTCTTCGAGTGCAACCTGTCTTTCGCGACTCGACCGTCTTTCTCGAGGATCCGTTCCGTGCGCCAGATTCCGGGAATGCCGCCGTCGGCTCGGGTACTCAGAAAGATAAAACCCGCGAAGCCCAGCGAGACAAAACACTGGCCCAATCGCGTCAGGCTCAAAGGTTTGGGCTCAAAGGTTTGGGCTCAAAGCTGGATGAGATGTCCGGTCGCAGCTTTGATCAGGGCTTGAGTACGCGTGGCGACTCCGAGCTTGCGGCGCGCGTTGTCGAGGTGAAACTCGACCGTGCGTTTGCTCAGCCCGAGAATTTCCCCGATCTCCCAAAACGTCTTGCCGCGTGCGGCCCACGTGAGCGCCTCGAGCTCGCGCTCGCGCAGGTCGACGTGCTTCGGCCAGATCGCCGTACGAGCCACGCGCGCGAGCCGCGCCGAAATCAGCGCTGCGAGCACATCGTAGTCCACGGGCTTGGTGAGATAGTCATCAGCGCCCAGCTGCCAACCCTTGAGCTCGTTGCCGTGATCGCCGAGCGCGGTGAGAAACACGAACGGCATGCTTTCGAATCGCGGTTCCATGGACGTGAGCCGCTCCAGCAGCTCGAAGCCGGACATTCCGGGCATGCCGATGTCGGACAGCACCAGATTCGGCGGTTCCTTCAGGATGGCCGACAGCGCATCGCGGCCATTGTAGGCCACTCGAACCTCGAAGCCGCGCTCGACCAGCTCCTCACAGATCAACGAGGCCGTGTCGCGGTCATCTTCGACGCAGAGGATTTTCCCACGTCCGACACTCACGGGCTACGTCCGACATTCATGGGCGATGTATGCATGCTCGAAATTCCACCAACAACGACCCTAACATCGACCGCGTTAAAAATAGATAAAAGTTTCTGTTGGCGGCCTTTCCGGGTGCAGTGGCGCGAAGCAGCCTGATAGGCTCGGCATGTGAAGTACCAACCCTGGATGCGAGCGCGATCGATCAAGGCAAGGCTGTCGCTTGTTTTCCTGTTGCTATTCCTGCTGGTCATCCTGATCGGCTTCGAAGCTTTGCGCAGCCTGAGTTACGTCAACGACGCATCCTCGCAAATTCGCGTTCGGTGGCTGCCCAGCACGCGCGCCCTGGGCGATCTCAATAACTACACCACCGATTTTCCCGCCGCCGAAGACGCCCTGTCGCATGCCGCCAGGCCCGCCGAGAGGGCGGAAATCGAACGGCAAATGGCACACTTGGACAGCGAGATTTCCGCAGCGCAGCGCGCCTATCGCCAAATTCTCCACGATCCGACGGAGACGGAACTGTACGGCCGCTTCGCGGCGAGATGGAGCGAGTATCGCAACATTCTCGAACGCAACGCGTCCTCGCCCTCCGGGGCCCCGGCGGCCGCAGGCCTCGGCGCCCCCGCGTCGAAAGCGCCCTACGACGCCGCAAGCGAAGCGCTTGGAACGCTGACCGAGCGCAACATCGCCAGCGCTCGCGAGGCCAGCGAGCGCTCGGACCTCGCCTACGTTCAAGCGCGAGGGCGAATCGGCCTCACGATCTTGCTCGCGGGAATCCTGGTCGCGGGCGCCATGCTGCACGTCACGCGCTCCATTTCGGCGCCGCTCGTCGAGCTTGCGCTGCGCATGCATCGACTCGCGGCGAGCGAGACCAGCGTCGAAGTCGATGGCACCCACAGACACGACGAAATCGGCGGGATGGCCCGTGCGGTCGTGGTGTTTCGCAACAACGCCATCGATCTTGCGAGCAGCCGCCACGCCATGGCGCGGCAGGCGGAAGTACTGCGCGAAAAACTCGCCGAGGAACAACGGCTGACGCTGCTGCAGCGCAATTTCGTGTCAATGGCGTCACATGAGTTTCGGACGCCTCTGGCGATCATCGATGGCCACGCTCAACGTTTGATCTCGATGCGCGAGCGATTGACGGCAGCGGAGCTCGCCGAGCGCGCGCGAAAAGTCCGTAATACGGTGCGCCGCATGACGCAGTTGATCGATAACCTGATCGGGTCCGCGCGTCTCATAGACGGTGGTATCGATCTCAACTACCATCCGATGCAAGTGGATTTGATGGAGTTAGTGCGCGAGGTGTGCCGCATGCAGCGGGAATTGACGCCCGAAGCTCAAATCCTCGAGCCTGCGGCAGCGCAGCCGCTGATGGTCTTTGGCGACGCAAGTCTCCTCAGCCAGGTGTTCGGCAATCTTCTGTCGAATGCGGTGAAATACTCGCCCGATGGCGGCCTGATCCGCGTTAGTGCGGTGCAAGACGACGCGCAAATCGTCGTGGTGATCGAAGACCACGGAATCGGTATTCCGGAGAGGGACCGGCAACGAGTGTTCGAGCGCTACTATCGCGGCAGCAATACATCCGGCATCGTCGGCAGCGGGGTCGGGTTGTATTTGGTCAGCACCATCGCTGGCCTTCACAAGGGCAGTGTGCAATTGGACAGTCGCGAGGGCGAAGGTTCTCGCTTCACTCTGTGTTTGCCCAGCAACTCGGTTGAAGTGCAGAGCCTGCCCAGCGAACGGCCCGCATGCGTTTGAGTTGGTCGATCATGCGCGGCTCACGCTTTTCTTTACGCGATACTTACAGGCAGCGCGCTTTTTTTAACGCGCTTTGGTCTACCGACTGACGACTGCGACCGTACACTGCAACGGCACTTGAGGCGGCGGAAGCGCGGTTAGGTCGTGGCTTCCCCTACTCATCTGCTCTTCTTGGAGTTCTGCCAGAGATGAGGGATGCCGTTAATGAATAAACACCTGCAAAGTTTTCTGTTGTCGGCAGCGGCCACTGCATTTTTGCTGCCGGCGGTTCGGGCCGAAGGGTCCGACGCACCGCCGGCCAGCGCGCCGACGGTCAAGGTATCGTCCGGAGCAATCGTCGGCATCGTCAGGAATGCGGCGAAACTGCCCGTCGCCGGGGCGACCGTGACGGCCATGCGCACGGATGGCGGCGCCATTCGGGCAACGGTTTCGAGCAGCGACGGCGTCTATTCGTTCGCCGACCTGACGCCGGGCGAGTGGTCTGTTACCGCCCAGGTCGACGGCTACCCCGATGCGGTGGTGCCTGCCATTACCGTCGTGGCCAGCAAAGCCGCTCGCAGCGATCTTGTCATGAACGTTCCGGCGGCTGCGCCGCCGACCCTTGCGGCAGAGACACAACCCGCGGCTTCCGCGCCTACGGCACCGGCTAACCCCAAGACAGCGACCAACGCCAAGGCGCCGGCTCCGTCGTTCGTCGATGGCCTAAAACTCAAGCTTGCGGCACCGGAGGCCCAATCGATTCCCGACGCGCTGCATTCGCCCGATGCGGCCGAGGGCGTCGATAACTTCACTCCGTTTGCATTTGGAGATTTCACCTGGCTGAACGGATCACCTCGCAACAAAGCTCCGGTGTTCGACACCAAGTTCTTCACGCCCGACATCCGCTTCGACGCGCATTACATGCAGGACTTCAACCACCCGAAGGATCACACCATCGTCGGGTCCACGGAGTCGTTCCGCTCCGGCGAATTCCAGTTGGAACAGGTGAGCTTCGGCGGCGATTTTCACTGGGAAAACGTGCGCGCCCGGTTCCTGTCCATGATGGGTCTGTTTGCCACGACCACTCCTCGCAATGACGCGAGCTCCGGGGTCGGCCAGTGGGACCTGAGCAACGCTTACCGCTACCTCTCGGAAGCCAATGCCGGGTATCACTTCGACGTGGGCCATGGACTCAACGTCGACGCGGGAATCTTCGTCTCGTACATCGGTTTGTTCAGTTACTATAACTATGACAATTGGACCTACCAGCCATCCTATGTGTCATCGAACACGCCCTGGTTCTTCAATGGGCTGCGCATCCAGTATTTTCCGACCAACACGCTGAAGATCGAGCCCTGGATCATCAACGGCTGGCAGTCCTACGGCAGGTTCAACAAGAATCTCGGTTTCGGCGGCCAGATCCTCTGGCAGCCGAACGAAAACCTCAAGCTGGTCTTCAACAATTATGGTGTTGGGGAGGACAATCTCGCCTATTCATTGCCTGGACAGCCGCCCAACCCGATACGCAACGCGAATCGGGTTCACACCGACGACAGTATCGAGTTCAAATACTTCGACAACAAAATGAACGGCAAGGGATTGTCCAAGGCGGCATTCTCCTTCACATTCGACGCGGGATGCGAGTATGGCGGTGGGGTGGGCGGGCTTAGCTGCACGAAAGGACCCAACAAGACCGCCTTTCTCGGTTGGATGCTGTACAACCGCTTCTGGTTCGACAACGACCTATACGCAATTACGATTGGCGGCGGCTCGATGAACAATCCGGGCCGGTATCTGACGCTGCTGCCGCCCATCAACGGAGCGACTGCCGCCACGGGTTCGCCGTACTTTACGGAGAATCCCGGACAGCCCGCTTTTCAGTGGGACGCAACGCTCAATTTCCAATACATGCCCAGGCAGTGGATCACCTGGTGGGCGGAAGCCGGATTTCGCCATTCGAGTATTCCCTACTTCGCAGGTCAAGGCGGCGTCACGCCTCCCCTGGGCAACACTGGCTCGCCCGGAAATTACGTCTGCAATTCGGGCAGCTCGGCCGGTACCGCGGATCCCAATGGAGCGGCTAGCGCGTGCGCCAACCAGGGTGGCGTCTGGTCCCCGGATCTGCGCACCCGCCAGGCGACGTTGGCGGGCGGCATCCTGGTCAAGTTCTGATTGGCGCCATCCCAATAGGAGCCTCAACGGCGGCGCCGTCTGCGTCAGGAGCGCGAGATTTGCGTCAGAACCCGCTAGCGCTCGTCGCGTTCCTTCATCGCGGTGGGGCGCTCATTCTCCGGCTTGCGACGGATGCACCTGAGGCGCACCCGCCGTGGTACTGGCCCGACTATGCGCGCGCGCTGGTCATTACCGGGGTCACGACGGTAATCGCCTTTCCCCTCTCCCCGCATTTTGGTCTGGTCAACATCGTGATGCTCTATCTGTTGGGAACGACCATCGGCGCCCTCCGATTGGGACGCGGCCCTTCCGTGCTGCTTGCGACTGGCAATATGCTCGCGTTCGATTACTTTTTCGTACCGCCGCTGTTCAGCTTCGACGTCGACGACACGCAATATCTATTTACGCTGGGGGTGATGCTGATCGTTGCCCTGGTGATCGCGAACCTCGTGGTCAGCATTCGGCGCCACCGTGAGATTGCCGACGCCCGCGAGCAGCGCACCGCCGTGTTGTATGCCATGAGCCGCGAGCTCGCGGTTGCAACCGATGCCCAAGCCATGGCGGCGGCTGCGGTACGCCATATCTGCGATGTGTTCCACAGCACCGCGGTCGTGTTGATTGCGGACGCGAGCGGGAACCTGTCGCCGATGTCGCCCGAACCCGACGATTCCGCTCGCGAACATGAGCGCTCAACCATGCCGGCCCTTGATCTCGAGTTCGCCCTGGGAGTCGTCGCTCGCGGCGAGCGGTGCATCAAGGACTCGATTTACCTGCCTTTGCAGGGCAGCCGGCGCGTCAGGGGCGTGATCGTCGTTTGTCCGCAACCTCCGACTCGCGTGCTGCCCATGGAACAGCTGAATCTGTTGGATGCGTTTGCGGCTCAGCTCGCACTGTCGTTACAAAGAGCGCGTCTGGCCGAGGCCGCCGAAGCGGCCAGACTCTCCGCGGAGCGCGCCTTGCTGCGCAATACGCTGCTGGCATCGATTTCGCACGATTTGCGCACCCCGTTGTCGGCGATCGCCGGCGCGGGGAGCTTGATTGCCCAGCCGGAGTATGCGCTCAACGTCGATCGGCGCACGACGCTGGGCCATTTGATCGAACGCAAAGCTCGCGATATGTCGCAGCTGCTGACGAACGTACTCGAATTGATGCGAATGGAGTTCGGGAGCGGCACGCTGCGTACCGACTGGCACGCAATCGACGATTTGGTCGCACTCGCATTACGAACCAACGAGGCTCGTCTTGCCCAATGGCGCATCGCCCTGAATCTGCCTGCCGACTTGCCAATGATCTTGGTCGAGGCGACTCTGATCGTACAGATACTCAGCAACCTCCTGGAGAACGCCGCGAAATATACGCCGCCCGGGACGACCATCACCATATCCGCGGCGGTGCAGGAGAAAACCATGTTACTGGTCGTCGCAGATGACGGACCGGGGCTTCCGCCCGGTGACTCGGAGAACTTGTTCGAGAAGTTTCAACGGGGTCGTTCGGAAAGCAATATCGTCGGCGTCGGCCTTGGACTCGCGATTTGTCGAGCTGCCGCTCGCCTTCACGGCGGGGATATTCACGCCATGGACAATGTGGGCGGCGGAGCGCGCTTCGAAGTCAGTCTCCCACTCGAGCTTCAGGTCGATTTGGCACCCCTGACGGAGCCGCTCTGAGGCACGCGCATGACCGACGCGATGCACCTCATCCTCATTTTCGAGGACGATCAGGCGATCCAGAACGTTCTGCGCATGCTGTTCGAGGCGAACGGCTTCAGGGTCGTGATCGCGGATACCGCCGCTCGGGGCGAGCAAGACGCGCGGCTGCACCGACCTGACATCGTCGTGGTCGACCTCGGTCTCCCCGACGGCGACGGCCTCGACGTCATCACTGCGATTCGTGCGTGGTCTCCGGTGCCGATCATCGTGCTGTCGGCACGCACCGCCGAAGCGCAGCGCCTCGCCGCCTTCGAGAACGGTGCGGACGACTACGTCATCAAGCCATTCAGTGCGCCCGAGCTGCTGGCACGGGTGCGCGCGATCGTTCGCCGGCACGTGCGCGGCGAGCTGCCGATGGCCGTGCTCGAGCTCGGCGACGTCTCGATCGACCTCGGCAGGCGCGTCGCCCGCCGCCAGGACGGAAGCGATGTGCGCTTGACTCCTCTGGAGCACCGCATCCTGGAGACTCTCGCGCGCCACGGCGAACGGATCGTGACGCACGCGGCGCTGATCAAAGAGGTATGGGGCCCGCATCGCAATGACTCGCGCGCATTGCGGGTCTATATCGGAAGCCTGCGGAGAAAACTCGAAGTCGACCCCAGCCGCCCGCAGCACATTCTCACCGAGCTCGGCGTCGGCTACCGGCTCGTCATCGATACTGAGGCGGCGGCCGGCAGCTGAGACCAGCCTCAGCGGGTCGCGTTCGCGGACGCCTTCGTGGTTCGGTTCCACCAACCACCGCCGAGGGCCTGAAAGAGAGCCACGGAATCGCCGTAGCGGGTAGCCTGCGCCTGCACGCGGTTGATAAGCGCTTGCTGGTAGGCGGCTTGCGCGCTGAGCAAGGTCAGATAGTTCACATAGCCTGTCTCCATCTGCCGGCGCGTAAGGTCGTAGGTCACTTTTGCCGCATTCTCAGCGTCAACTTGGGCGGCAAGCGCATCGGCGTCGGACAGGGATGCATGCAGCGTGTCGGCGACATTCTGGTATGCGGTGATGACCGTGCCCTGATACTGAGCCGCCGCCTGCTTCAAGGCCTGTTGAGCGGCGCGCTTTTTGTGCAGCAGCGTGCCGCCTTGAAAAATAGGTTGCGTGACGTCGCCGACCAGATTCCAGAACGGCCCGCCCGAACGAAACAGCCAACTGAATTGATCCGCGTTGCCGCCATACGAGCCGGTGATCGGGAACGTCGGCAGCATCGCGGCCACCGCGACGCCTACTTCGGCGTTTGCGGCGTGCAGCTGCGCCTCGGCAGCTCGAACATCGGGGCGTTGTGCGATGATCTTGGCCGGCAGGCTCAACGGCATTTCCGGCGGCAGCGTCAGCGCATTGAGCTCGAAGGTTTCGGGCACATCCTCGTTCGGTAGATTGCCTACCAGCGCGCGAATCAAATCGCGGGTTTGTTCGAACTGCAGCTGCAGCGGCGGCAGTGTGGCCTTGGCTTGCGCGAGTGCGGTCTCCTGCGCCGCAACATCGATGCGCATCGCCTGCCCGAGCCGAAATTGATCGCGCAGGATGCGCAGCGATTTGTCATCCGCTGCGATGATCTCTCCGGTCGCCTGAATCTGCGCGCGCAAAGACGCTTCTTGGATGGCAGCGGCGGCCACGTTGGAGGCGAGCGTGATGTAAGTGGCCTCGAGCGCAAAGCGCTGCGCTTCGGTCTGCGCGGCCAGCGATTCGACCTGCCGGCGGTTGCTGCCGAACACGTCGGGCACGAAGCCCACGGTAAGTTCAGCGGTCTGAAAGTTGTAGTAGAGAGGCGCGGTGTAAGGGGCGACGCCCGGGGTCTGCAGGGGCGCCGAGAGGTTATCTCCGTTGCCCTGCACGCCCGGGGCTTGGTCGTTGGTGAGATTGCCGGATATCTTGTGGCGTTCGGCCTGATAGGTTGCCCCTATCGACGGAAAGAAGTAGCCCTGCTGGGCACGGACCGTCTCTTGGGCTTGGGCGAGCGCGGCCTGTGCCGCCGCGATGGTCGGATTGGCCTTGAAGGCTTTGTCGACGAGCGAATTCAGCGCGGGAGACTGGAACAGCTCCCACCACTCGAACGGGATGTCCCGGCCCGCGATGTAATGTTGCGCCTCACCGCCGTGGATCGGTGCGGATGCACTCGCCTCGGGCAAGGGGCTCGGCGCATAGGCGGCGTTTGCCGGGGCGACGGGCTTATGGAAATTCGGACCGACCGCGCAGCTCGAGGCAGATGCCGCAACAGCAACGAGCAGGGCCGCACGCATTCTCCGGTTCATTGCGCGGCAACCTCTTTTCGGTTCCACCAACCGCCGCCCAATGCCTGGAACAACGCGACCGTGTCGCCGTAGCGTGCCGCCTGCGCCTGCACGCGCGTGAGCACGGTCTGCCGATAAGCGGTCTCAGCGCTCAACAAGGTCAGATACGTGACGTAGCCGGCTTGCATCTGCCGGAGCGTCAAATCGTAGGTCACTTTCGCAGAGTTCTCCGCTTCGAGGTCGGCAGCGAGCGTATCGGCGTCGGCGAGCGATACGTGCAGCGTGTCGGCGACATTCTGATAGGCCGCAATCACGGCGCTCTGATATTGGGCGGCAGCCTGCTTCACCGCGTCCTTGGCGGCGCGCTCTTGATGAAGCAGCGTACCGCCTTGGAATACGGGTTGAGTGACGTCGCCGTACAAGCTCCAGAACGGGCCGCCGTGGCGGAACATCCAGGGGATTTGCGTGGCGTTGCCGCCGTACTGGCCGGTGATGGAAAATTGCGGCAGCATCGCGGCTACCGCGACGCCGACACCGGCATTCGCCGCATGCAATTGCGCGGCGGCGGCGCGCACATCGGGACGCTGTTCGATGATCTTGCCGGGCAGGCTCACCGGCATCTCCGGCGGCAGCTGCAGCGAATCGAGCTCGAAGGTCTGGTCTTCGTCGTTCGGCAGCTTACCGACCAGCGCGCGCATCAGATCGCGCGTCTGTTCGAACTGCTTTTGCAGCGGGGGCAGCGTGGTTCTGGCCTCAGCCAATTCCGCTTCCTGCGCGGCGACATCGATGCGCATCGCGAAGCCCAGCCGGAATTGATCGCGCAGGATTTGCAGCGCTTTCTCATCCGCCTCGATGATTTCCCGCGTCGCCCGGATTTGCGCCTGGAGTGACGCTTCTTGGATGGCGGCGGCGACTACATTGGAGGCGAGCGTGATATACGTCGCCTCGAGCGCGAAGCGCTGCGCGTCTCTCTGGGCGGCCAGCGACTCCATTTGCCGGCGGTTGCCGCCGAACACGTCGGGCACGAATCCGACAGTGAGCTCGGCAGTGTAAAACGTATAATAAGACGGGAAGTTGTGGGGGAAGTGGTTAGGGTCCTCCCGCTGCGGCAGGAGATCGGTTCCGTTGCCCTGTACGCCGATGGTGGAGCTGCTGTTGGTGTTGCCGGAAACCTTGTGGCGCTCCGCTTGGCCTGTCGCCGCCACCGTCGGGAAGAAATAGCCCCGCTGCGCATACACCAGCTCTTGGGCTTGGATCAGCGAGGCTTGCGCCGCCGCAACGGTCGGATTGGCCTGGAAGGCCTTTTTGATGAGCGAATCCAGCGCCGGTGACTGGAACAGTTCCCACCACTCGAACGGTATATCCCGGCCCGAGACGAAACGTTGCACCTCGCCGCCGTGAACCGCCGCAGACGAACTGGTTTCCGGCAAGGGCGCCGGCGCATACCCGGCGCCGGCCGGAGCTGCGGGCTTATGGTAGTTCGGCCCGACGGCGCAGCCGCAAGTCGCCCCCGCCGCTGTCGCGGCGAGCAGGACCATGGCGGGCAAACGCGTGGCGGACATACATCGACTCCCTTTCAACAAGGCGTAAGAGGGCGCGCCTTCCGGTGCAAAGCAGCTCATTTTGCTCATGCATGCGCCGCCTTAGGTACTGTGAGAAGTCCGAGTGGCCATGCGCGCCTCGAGTGGCCATTGTTGCTCCCGGGCGGCGGCGCTTCGCGCTGCGCTGCCCGAGTGGAATCTACCGGGAGCAACGACAATGCGCATTTGGTGGTCCTCAGTGTGGCAGGAGCTGGAATCCGGACGGCGGCGCGCGGTTGCCGCCGGCGCTGCGGCGCTGCTCGTCGTCCTGATTGGAGTCGCGCATTTCAGCGCCAACGCGGACGACAACGAAAAGCCCAAGGCCGGAGCGCCCGCACGCGGAACCGGTACCGACGTCCTGGAGCTGTCCGACGCCCAGCTCGGGATGATCAGTATCGGTGACGCGGCCGAACGTCCATTTCCCATCCAGACGGAGGCTGTGGGCAACATCGACTTCAACGAAGACATGGCCGCCCAAGTATTTCCGCCGTATCAAGGCCGGATCGTGACGCTGTACGCCAAGATCGGCGACAACGTCACGCGAGGGCAGCCTCTGCTCACCATCGAGAGCCCCGATCTGATTCAGGCCGAGTCGAGTTTGATCGCTGCGGCCGGCGTGCTGGATCTGACCACGCATGCCCTGGAGCGCGCGAAACAGCTCTATGAGGTGCAAGGCATGGCGGAAAAGGATCTGCAGCAAGCGATCTCGGACCAGCAAACCGCCGAGGGCGCTCTCAAAGCCGCGCGCGACGCCGTGGCGGTTTTCGGCAAGTCGCAGCCGCAGGTCGACCACATGGTGAAGACCCGCACCATCGATCCGTACCTGGTCGTGCCGAGCCCCATCGCGGGACGCATCACGGCGCGCACCGCAGCGCCCGGCGACTTCGTGCAACCGGGCAATGCGCCGGCTCCCTATTCCGTGGCCGACATCTCCCGCATTTGGATGAATGCGAGCGTGACTGAAAGCGATATGCCCTTGGTCCGCAAGGGACAGCGCGTGCAGGTCGCCGTCATGGCGTTTCCAGGCCGTGTATTCGACGGAGAGGTTTCCACCGTCGGCGCGACGGTCGATCCCCAGCTGCATCGAGGACTGGTACGCGCCGAGATCGATGACCCGAAGCACGAACTGCTACCCGGAATGTTCGCTGCGTTCGTCATCGTCACCGGCGCACCGGTCAATGCCGTGGCGGTCCCGATGGACGGAGTCGTTCGCGAGGGCAACGGCACCACCACAGTCTGGCTCGCGACGGACAGCCATCACTTCACGAAACGAACGGTCAAGGTCGGACTGCAAAGCGCCGGTTATGACCAGATCATCGGGGGAGTGGGATCGGGCGCCCACGTCGTCACCAAGGGCGCGATATTTCTCGACGTCTTGGCCAGCGGCGAGTCCTGACCCCGCGCGTCTTACCGACGTTCACAGGTCGTGTCTGCACTTCGTGCGGGAGCAATAGTCAGTGTTGAAAGGTATTTTAGCGTTCGGACTCACTCGCCGGGCGATCGTCATCTTGGGTCTGCTGGTGTTCATCGGCGGCGGATTGATCGCCTTTTACAAGCTCAACATCGAGGCTTATCCCAACCCGGCGCCGGTGATCCTCGAGATCACCGCGCAGGCACCCGGCCTGTCCGCCGAAGAAATGGAGCGGTATTACACCAAGCCGATGGAGGTCGGAATCTATCCGACCCCCGGGATCGTCAACATCCGTTCCACCTCGTTCTACGGCCTGAGCTTCCTGAGCGTCACATTCAAGTACGGGGTTGACTATTACTTTGCCTATACGCAGACGCTGAACAGCATTTCGCAGAACGTCTCGCTGCCGGGCAATCAGGTACCGCAGATCCAGCAATCGAGCCTCGTCGGAGAGGTGTATCGCTACACGGTCACGGGGCCGAAGAATTTCGGAATCACCAATCTGCGCACCGTCGAGGACTGGGTGGTTTTGCGCAGGCTTTACACGGTTCCGGGCGTGGTCCAGGTCAACAGTTTCGGCGGCCCAACCAAGGAATTCGAGGTCGAGACGGACCCCAACAAGCTTCAGGCTTACAACGTGACGATGCCGCAGCTGGTCGCGGCCCTGGGAAACGCCAACGTCAACGTAGGCGGCCGCGAAATAGCCATCGGCCAGCAGTCGGCGAACATTCGCGGCGTCGGGCTCATCGACGACGGCGGTACTTATGATCTGACCCAGGGATACCGCGTCTCCGACATCGAGAATATCGTGCTCGGGCAAACCAATGGGACGCCGGTGCTGGTCAAGGACGTGGCCAGGGTCTACGTCGGCTACGTGCCGCGGACCGGCATCGTAGGCAAGGACCACGACGACGACGTGGCGATGGCGATCGTCGTCACCAGCCGAACCTCCCACACCAACGAGGTGGTGCCGCGGATCGCCCACGAGGTCGACGCGATGAACCGCGACGGCACGCTTCCCCCGGGGGTCAAAGTCGTTTCCTTTTACGACCGCATGGCGCTGGTCGGTGTCACGACTCACACGGTGCTGCACAATCTGGTATTCGGTTGCCTGCTCGTGTTCTTGATCCAATGGATCTTCCTGGGCGACCTGCGCAGCGCGATCATCGTGGGCGTCAACATTCCATTTGCGCTGTTCTTCTCCATCATATTGTTGGTGCTGCAGGGTGAAGACGCGAATCTACTGTCGGTAGGCGCCGTCGACTTCGGCATCATCATCGACGCGGCGGTCATTCTGGTCGAAAACATTTTCCGAAATCTTCAGGCGCCGGCGCAACAACAGACGCAGATGATCGAGGATCTGCACGAAGGAACGTACGGAGACGATCCCACGCGCCTCGGGACGACCTGGACGACTCGATTGCGCCTGATTTACATTTCAGCCTTGCAGGTCGACAAGGCGATCCTGTTCTCCACTGCGATTACCATCGCCGCCTTCGGTCCCCTGTTCACCATGCAGGGCGTCGAGGGCCAGATCTTCGGCCCCATGGCGCGGACCTACGGCTACGCGCTGGCCGGGGCGCTGATCGCGACGTTCACCGTGACCCCCGTGCTGTCCTCGTTCCTGCTGCCCCAGCGCATCCAGGAAGTCGAAACCATCGTGGTGCGCGCGCTGCATCGGGTGTATAAACCCGTGCTGCAATTCGCCCTCAATCGGCGGGCGCTGGTGGTGGCGATCGGCGTCGGCTTTCTCGTGCTGACGGGACTCCTGGTTCCGTTTTTGGGCAGCGAGTTCCTGCCGGCCTTGGAGGAAGGCAACTTCTGGATCCGCGCCTCGCTGCCGCCCAGCATGACGCTGGATGCCGGCACGGAAGCCACCGGCAAGATGCGCGAGATCCTGCTCAAGCATCCGGAGGTCGTCACCGTCATCTCCCAGCACGGGCGGCCCGACAATGGAAGCGATCCCTCGCCATTCTCGAACGTCGAGATGTTCGTGCCGTTGAAGCCCTTTGACGACTGGCCGCGCGGCGTTACCAAGGCGACGCTGACGACGGAGCTCGAAAAGGAAATGCGGACCGCGCTGCCCGGCGTCACCTTCAACTTCTCGCAGTACATTCAGGACAACATCGAAGAGGCGATCTCGGGAGTCAAGGGCGCCAATTCGGTGAAGATCATCGGTCCGGATTTGGCGGTACTGGAGGATCTCGCACGGCAGGTCATGGGACAAATGTCTCGGGTCCGAGGTGTCGACGACCTCGGTGTGTTTCACGTGCTCGGTCAACCGAATCTCAACATCAAGATCGACCGTGCCAAGACCGCGCGCTACGGGCTCAATACCGGCGATGTGAATACCGTCGTGCAAGCCGCCATGGGCGGTACCGTCGCATCCCAGGTACTCGAGGGCGACCGCTTTTTCAACCTCACGGTTCGCCTGGCGCCGCAGTATCGGAACAACATCGAGGCGATCGGCAACATCAAGGTGGGCTATCAGACCGGTTCGGGATCGAACGCGTACATTCCGTTGCGTGAGTTGGCGGCGATCTCGCTCGACACCGGGCCGGCGTATATCTATCACGAGGCCATGAACCGCGACATTCCGGTCAAGTTCAGCGTCCGCGGCCGCGACCTCGGCAGCACGGTGGCGGAGGTGCAGACGCGTATCGCCCAGAACGTGAATTTCCCGCGCGGCTACCGTCTGGAATGGGCCGGCGAGTTCCAGGATCTGCAGCTCGCCAAGCAGCGCCTGGCGATCTTCGTTCCGATGAGCTTGGGCCTGATCCTGATACTGCTGTACAGCCTGTTCAATACAGTGCGCGACAGCTTGCTGGCATTGGCCGGAATACCGTTTGCGATTGGCGGCGGCTTGATCGCGCTGTTCGTGACCGGCCTGCCGTTCAGTGTGTCGGCCGCGATCGGCTTCATCTCGCTGTTCGGCGTTTCAGTGATGAACGGTATTCTCGTGATTACTTATTTCAACCAGCTCCGGCAACAAGGCATGCCGCCCGTCGGGGCCATGGAACAGGCGGCCGAAAAGCGCATGCGGCCCATGCTGATGACCGCGCTCTCCGCCTGCATCGGGCTGGTGCCGGCGGCGTTCTCGACCGGCATCGGCAGCCAGGTGCAGCGGCCGCTGGCCACCGTGGTGGTTGGAGGCATGCTCATCGGACCCATCATGTTGCTGGTGGTCGTGCCGGCGCTTCAACTGGTTTTCCTGCGCAAGGAGAAGGAGCAACCGGCATGAAGGCGACCCACGTCGTCTGCGCGATCCTGGCCTGCGCTGCGTTGCTCCTCGAAGCGCGCGCCGGCGCATCGGCCGGGGACGGCCGGCCGGCGCAGCCGCAAGCCAACGCAGGCCAAGCAGCCGGCCCTGCGACGCCCGACCGCGACGCGAGCGTGAGGCCGCAAGGTACTCGCCATCCCGAACCGAACCGCGCGCGCCCGCGTACCGGCAGTGGTTCGACCGGCGGCGGCTGGCGTGGCCGCGCTGCTCCAAAGGGCGCTGCTGCCACGGGCAGTGGTTCAACCGGCAGCGGTTCGACCGCTCGAGGTGCCGCTCAAGCCGGCCGTGCTAACGTCGATCGCCTGCATTCGCTGTTGAACGCGAGGGCTCAAGGACACGTCGTGCGTCAACCCGGCCGTGCTGTCGGGTCGCCGCGGGGTGCCGCCGGTGGCCCAGCCGTTCATGGAGCACCACCGAGTGTTGCGCCGGCAAGCCAGCCCAAACCGGCTGCGGCCAATAGTGTCCCAGGGCCCACAGTGAGGCCGGCGGTGATTCCCAGGAGCCCGAGCATCGGCGGTCCGCATGCTCAAGTGTCGGGACGGGTGGGAGGCCCGGCAATCAATGGGCCAAAGCACAACGCCACTATCGACGGTACCCAACTGCGGCGCAAATTCTAGGTTCGACTGCGCTCTGCACAAGCGGTTGAGTTTACCGAGGGGTTCAGCGGCGGCGGCAACCGAGACAGCCGTTACTAAAGTAAAAACTATACGCAACGGCGCGTCCAGACGATGTAGTCCCCGCAGACTTGGCCCTCGGTATACTAAGACAATAGGAGTTCGACACATGGGCCTCGCCGAGATCGTTCATCAGTACATGAAAAAGTAATTAGGATGAACCATGAGTGAATCGCAAAGCGATTCTGGCCAGCCGCCCAAGGGTCAGGACTCCATCGATCGGCGTGCATGGCCACGGCAGCGCCAATGGTGGATCGCGGCGATCGCCGCCGCGGCGGTGGCCATCGCCATATTGGCCGTGTGGCTGGGCGGCCGCGTTTTCGGTCCGCATGAGGCGCCGGCCGCTGCGGCGCCACCCCCTCCCGGTACCTTTCGTCCTTCGCCGCAGCAGCTCAAGACTTTCACGGTGCAGGTCGTGCAAACGCACGGCTTCGTCAGCGAGGAATTGACCGAAGGGAAGATAGCCGTGAACGCTGATCGCGCGACTCCGGTGTTTTCACCGTATTCGGGCCGAGTTACCCGCGTGATCGCCGGATTGGGGGATACGGTCAAGTCGGGCGCGCCGCTCGCGACGCTGGAAGCCTCGGAGTTCGTTCAGGCACAAAACGATCTCAAGGCCGCCGCCGCCGCGGTCAAGCTCGCGCGCATCAATGAAGCCCGCAGGCACGCCTCGTACGAGGCGAAAGGCGGCAGCTTGCAGGACTGGCAGTCGGCGCAGGCCGACTTGACGACGGCGGAAACCACACTCGACTCGGTGCGCAACCGGCTGCGAATCCTGGGCAAATCATCGGCGGAAATCGACGAATTGGAGCGGGCGCCCAGCATGAATCCCGTGGCCGCTCTGACGGCGCCCATCGGGGGCGTGATCGTCGACCGGCAAGTGGGGCCCGGCCAATATCTGCAGGCCGGCAGCGGCACACCGGTATTCACCATCGCCGATTCCTCCAGCGTGTGGCTCCTCGCCAACGTGCGGGAGACGGATGCTGGCCTCGTCAAGCTGGGTCAGTTGGTGGAAGTTCGCGTTCTCGCTTACCCGCAGCGGGCATTCAAGGCGCGGGTGACTTATGTGTCCGCGCTGGTGGATCCGGCGACGCACCGGTTGCCGGTACGCGCCGAAATCGAGAACCGGGACGGCGCCTTGAAGCCGGAAATGTTCGCGAATTTTCGCATTCTCACCGGCGATCCGTCGGAATCCCCGGCCGTGCCGGAGGCCGCCGTGGTCTATGAAGGCACGGCCGCGCACGTCTGGGTAGTCGCTGGAGACGATCTGCTCAGCTTGAGGGCCATCCGCACGGGGCGCAGCAGCGACGGGCTCATCGAGGTGCTCGATGGACTGAAGCCCGGCGAGAAAGTGGTGACGAAAGGCGGTCTGTTCATCGACCAAGCGGCCGCGCCCGCCTCATCATGAACGCCATCGTCGCCTTCGCGCTGCGCCAGCGCGTGCTGATCGTCGTGCTGTTGGTGATGATGCTCACCGCCGGCGCCGCCAGCTTTCTCTCGCTCAACATCGAGGCGTACCCCGATCCGGTTCCCCCGCTCGTCGACATCGTTACACAGAGCACCGGACAGTCGGCCGAGGAGATCGAGCGCTACATCACCATTCCCTTGGAAATTCAAATGGCCGGCATCCCCAATGTGCAGGCCATTCGCACGATTTCCTTGTTCGGACTCTCCGATGTCAAGGTGCAGTTCACCTACGACTTTACCTATTACCAAGCCGAGCAATGGGTCATCAACCGGCTGTCGCAACTCGGCGCCCTGCCGAACGGCGCCCAGCCGCAGATTTCGCCCACGAGCCCCATCGGAGAGATTTTTCGGTATCGGGTCGTCGGTCCTCCCAATTATTCGGTCACGGATCTGAAAACGCTGCAGGACTGGGTGCTGGAACGGCGCTTCAAAGCCGTGCCGGGTGTGATCGACGTGACGGGATGGGGCGGCAAGACCAAGACGTACGACATCGCGATCGACCAGCGCAAACTCATCGGGTACGGGCTCTCCGTGCCGCAAGTTCTTCAGGCACTCGGCAACGCCAACATCAATGTCGGCGGACAAACGGTGAATTTCGGCGCGCAGTCCGCGGTAGTGCGTGGAGTGGGCCTGATTCATTCGGCCGACGAAATACGCCGCACTTTGGTCACCAACAATCAGGGAGCACCGGTGCTGCTGGGTGATGTCGCCGCCGTGACCATCGGAAATCTGCCTCGCTTGGGAATAGCCGGATACGACGACGTCGACGACATCGTCCAAGGCATCGTGCTGATGAGGCGGGGCGCACAAAGCATTCCCACCATCAGACGGGTCGAAGCGGAAGTAGACAAGGTGAACGGCACAGGAATATTGCCGCCCGGCGTCAGCATCCAGCGCATTTACGACCGCAGCGACCTCATCCACGTGACGACGCACACGGTGCTGCACAACATGGTCGCCGGCATCGTGCTGATCTTCCTTCTGCAATGGGCGTTTCTGGGCAACATCCGCAGCGCCGTGATCGTCGCAATGACCATACCGTTCGCCTTGTCGTTCGCGATCGGACTCATGGTGCTGCGGGGCGAATCGGCGAATCTCTTGTCGGTGGGCGCCATCGATTTCGGGTTGGTGGTGGATGCCACGGTCATCATGGTCGAAAACATCTACAGGCATCTCGCCGAAGCGACCGCTCATCTGGGCCACGGTCCCAGCACCCTGCACCGCATCCGCGTGCGCGGCGGGTTTCGCGGCAAGACCGGAACCATCTCCGTCGCCGCCGCCGAAGTCAGCCAATCCATTTTCTTCGCCGCCGCCATCATCATTGCCGGTTTCGTGCCGCTGTTCACGCTATCCGGCATCGAAGGACATATTTTCGGTCCGATGGCGAAAACCTATGCCTACGCCATCGCCGGCGGCCTCATCGCCACATTCACGGTCGCACCGGCCCTGAGCCTGATCTTGTTTCCGCAGAAAGTGGAGGAGCAGGAGACCTGGATCGTGCGGCATCTGCGCCGCCTCTATGAGCCCGCCCTGGAATTCGTGCTGGCGAACCGCATCATCACCTTCGCAGGACTGGCTCTGATCGTGCTGCTGGCTTTCTTCGCGGTGCGCTCCCTTGGGTTGGAATTCCTCCCGAAATTGGAAGAGGGCAACCTGTGGATCCGGGCGACTTTTCCGCAATCGATCTCTCTCGAGGACAGCGACGGCTATGTGAATCGGATGCGCTTAGCCATGCTCAAGTATCCGGAAGTGCAATCGGTAGTCTCGCAGCACGGCCGTCCTGACGACGGCACCGATGCGACCGGATTCTTCAATGCCGAATTCTTCGTGCCCTTGAAGCCCTTCGATACCTGGCCGTCCGGCATCGACAAGGAAAAGCTCACCCAGGACATGACCACCGCACTGGAGCAACAATTCCCGGGGGTGAGCTTCAATTTCTCTCAATATATTCAAGACAACGTCGAGGAGGCGGCTTCCGGCGTCAAGGGCGAGAACTCCGTCAAGGTGTACGGCAACGATCTGGAGACGCTGGAAAAAACCGCCGATAGCATCGCCGCCGCGCTGGCGAAAGTGCCCGGCATCACTGATCTCGCCGTGCTGCGCTCGCTGGGGCAGCCGACCATCCGCATCGACGTCGATCGGGTGCGTGCGGCGCGCTACGGCCTCGCGCCCGGCGACGTGAATTCCGTGGTGCAGACGGCGATCGGCGGCCAGAGCGCCGGCGATCTCTACGAAGGCAGCAGCGATCGCCATTTCCCGATGATGGTGCGGTTGGCCGCGCCGTTCCGCCAAAGCCTCGATGCCATCCGCCGCATTCCCGTTACCGCGGCCGCCGGCACCGGCAGCGGCGTCATCCAAATTCCTCTCGCGGATGTGGCCGACGTGCGGCTGGGCGTAGGCGCGGCATTCATCTATCGCGAACAACAGCAGCGCTACGTGCCCATCAAGTTCAGTGTGCGTGGCCGAGATCTGGGCAGTGCGGTGCTCGAGGCTCAGCATGCCGTCGAAACGTCGGTGCTGCTGCCGGGCGGGTACCACCTCGAGTGGGTCGGCGAATTCGGCAACTTGCAAGAAGCCGCCGCGCGCTTGGGGGTTGCCGTGCCGCTCGCGCTGGCGCTGATCGTGCTGCTGCTTTACTTGAATTTCAGCAGCCTGCGCGATGCGCTTCTGGCCGCGAGCGTGATCCCGATGGCGCTGCTGGGCGGCATTCTCGCGCTGTGGGTGAGCGGCACGCCGTTCAGCGTGTCCTCCGCCATCGGCTTCGTGGCATTGTTCGGCATCGCGGCCATGGACGGCATTCTGATCCTGTCCTACTACCATCTGAGCCTCGACTCAGGGCTCGATCGGGCCAGCGCCATGCTGCAAACCTGCCGGACGCAGCTGCGGCCGGTGATGATGACTTGTATCGTGGCTTGCGTGGGCTTGATACCGGCCGCCTTTTCGACCGGCATCGGTTCGCAGGTGCAGCGCCCGCTGGCGCTGGTGGTGGTGGGGGGCATGCTGCTCGCGCCGGTATTGATCTTGCTGGTGTTGCCCGTGCTGATCTTGAAATTCTCCCGTGCGCAGGAATTGCCCGGCACATCGCCGCGGGAGGCCGACACTTGAAGCGCGCGATGTCATCGTGTGCCGCCTTCGGGCTGTCGGCTCTGGTCCTGTGCGCCTGTGTGGGCCCTAACTTCCATCGGCCGGCGCCGCCGCGCGTTGATCGCTATACAGCCGAGCCGCTGCCGGCTGAGACTGCGTCCGCGGCAGGACCCGGGGGTGCCGCGCAACGGTTCCTCGCGGAAGCGGACGTTCCGCGCAATTGGTGGACACGCTTCGGCTCCGAGGAACTCAATGCTTTGGTGACGGAGGCACTGCATGCCAATCCCAGCGTGCAAGCCGCGCAGGCGGCGCTGCGTCAGGCGCTGGAACTCACCGCGGCGCAGCGCGGCGCTTATTTTCCCGAAGTGCAAGCGAGTTTCGAGCCCAGCCGCAATCAAAATGCCATCGGCGTGCTTGCGCCCACTTTGAATTCCGGCACTGCACTGTTCAATCTATACACCGCGCAGGTCAGTGTGAGCTATATCCCGGATGTGTTTGGAGTCAACCGACGTCAGGTGGAATCGCTGGGCGCGCTCGCCGATGCGAACCGCTTCCAGCTCGACGCCACGTATCTCACACTGACGGCGAACGTGGTGACGGCGGCGGTCCAGGAGTCCGGCCTGCGTGCGCAAATCGCGGCCACGGAGCGCGTCCTTGCGTTGGAGCGCGAAGCGTTGTCGGTCATGCGGCGCGAGTTGGACTTGGGTGCGATCGCCGAGAGCGATGTCTTCGCACAAGAGGCGGCGCTCGCGCAATTGGAGGCGACGCTGCCGCCACTGCACCGGCAATTGGAGACTGCACGAGACTCGCTCGCCGCGTTGACGGGACATCTGCCCGGGGATTTCAAGGCGCCCCGCTTCGAGCTGGACCAATTGGTGCTGCCGGTTGATTTACCTCTGGGCATTCCGTCGCAGCTGGTCGAGCGGCGCCCCGATGTCCGAGCGGCCGAAGCGCAATTGCACGCCGCAACCGCTCAGGTTGGCGTGGCGATCGCCAATATGCTGCCCCAGATAACCATCACCGGCAACGCCGGAAGCTCGGCGACGGCCATGGGGGACCTGTTCAAGTCCGGCACGCGTTTCTGGAGCGCGGGCGCGACGCTGTCGCAGACCTTGTTCTCGGGTGGAACGCTGCTTCATCGCAAGCGGGCGGCGGATGCCGCGCTGGATCAAGCCGGAGCGCAGTACCGATCGGCCGTGTTGACCGCCTTTCAAAACGTAGCCGATGCCCTGCATGCCCTCGATACCGATGCCGACGCCCTGGCCGCCTCCGCCCGCGCCGAGAGTGCCGCGCAAAAAAGCATGGTTGTGATGCGGCGCCAGCTCGAGCTCGGCTCGGTCAATTACTTGGCGCTGGTCGGCGCGGAGCAGACCTACCAGCAGGCGGTGAACTCCGCTGTGCAGGCACGCGCCAACCGCTACGCCGATACGGCCGCCTTGTTTCAGGCGCTGGGCGGATCGATCACACCCATGAGCGGCCCCGCCGCCGCTCGCTGAGCGAAGAACGTCGGCACTTGCGCGAGTCACTTGCCGGCGGGCGAGAACTCGGCGGCGCGTGTTGCGGTCGTCGGCGCCACCAACAATGCCTTTGCGTACATGGCATGCAGCCGTCCGACGCCCCGCGCCAGGTGCATGAGCAGCGTCAGCAGCACCACGCCGGCCAGCACCAGCAGGGGCATGGCCCACAGGGTCCCCAGCCACGACGGGTTCTGATACACATCGCCGGCCTGGTCGAACCAGCCGTAGCGGCCTGCCAGATCGACGAGCGGCGCGAAGATGAACGCGAGACTCACCGACAGTCCGACCACGGCAATGACGAAATAAACGATCCCCAGGGGCAGCATCAATATCAAATAGGCG
>DASYFQ010000036.1:0-24412 GCA_036498345.1 Steroidobacteraceae bacterium | reverse complement strand
GACCGCTGGCGTGAACGCTTGCCCGGGAGCGTGATCCACCATGCGCGATATGAGCCGCACGCGATGCAGACCGGCCAGGAGCCGCTGCTCGCGCTCTACCTCTGGCGCAGTGAAAACCTCGATCAGGGATCCCGGCTCGATCCGGTGCCTGTCTCGACTTGAGGCGATGGACAGAAGCCGATGATCGACCGGTGTCTGTGGGCTTTCTTGCTGTGCGTCGCGGTCGCGAACCCGCCGGCAATGGCGACCCCGCCGCCGATCGCGAATACGTCCGGCGAGGTGCCGATCGGAGGGACCCTGCGGGACGCGATGCTGCAAGGACTGAATGGCCGGTCCCGACACTTGAGCACGTTTCGCGGCAGACCGCTGATCATCAATGTGTGGGCGAGCTGGTGCGGACCCTGCAGGGAGGAGATGGCGTCGCTGGAGCGGCTCGCGTGGCGCGATCGAGAGCAATATTTTTCGATCATCGGCATCTCGACGGATGATGATGCCGATCAAGCCAGGCGCCTGTTGAAAACCTCGAATGCAACCATCAGCCATTTCATCGACACCGGCCTGCAAATGGAAAACATGCTGGGTGCGTCGCGGCTCCCGCTGACCGTGCTGGTCGATGCCGATGGCCGGGTACTCGAGAAAGTTTACGGGGCGAGACAATGGGACGGAGCCGAGGCGCTGCGTCTGATCGATGATGCGTTTCACAAGAGGCCAAGACCGCGGTAATGAACTCGTCCGGCTTCGCACGAATTTCCCGAGTTCGGCAGCGCCGCTAATGCTCTCCACGACCGGCGGTCAGTTCGGCGAGCGCGCTGCGCAACTCCTTCAATCGCGGCGGTTTGCTGAGAAGCCGGTCCACCCGCGGGGCCCGCTCGTTGTCATCCGCCGCCAGTTGCTGACCCCAGCCGGTGAGCATGATGATCGGCGTATCCGGGGTTGTCGCGCGCACGCTCTCGACTACCTGGCGTCCGTCTACGTACGGCATTCCCAAGTCCGTGATCACGATGTCGAAAGGTTCGGATGTCTGCCGGGCGCTGCGGAAGGCATCGATGCCTGCTTGGCCGCCGCCGGCTGTGGTCACTTGGTGCCCGTCCGCTTGAAGCGTATTGCGTAACGATTCATTCAGCACCGGATCGTCGTCCACGACGAGTATGCGTAAGCTGCGGGCCGTCGGCTGCGGCGTGGGAACTCGAGCGGTGAGCGACGAAGCCGCGGCGCTGACAGGGAAAACAAGCCGTACGGTGGTGCCGATGCCGGGCTTGCTGTCGATCTCGAGCGCGCAGCCGTGCCGTTGCGCCATCCCGTAGACCATCGCCAGACCGAGGCCGGTGCCGCGTTCGCCCTTCGTGGTGAAGAACGGCTCCAGACAGCGTCGGCGCGTTTCTTCGTCCATGCCGATACCGGTGTCGCTCACTTCCAGCCACGCTTGGCGCGTCGGTGCGCCGCTGTGTGCGGGGGCGGCCGGCATGCTCGTGCGCACCTCGATCACGCCGCCATCGGGCATGGCATCAACGGCATTGAAGATGAGATTGGTCAACGCATCGCGGATCTCATTGTCGGCGCCGCGAACCTCGAGGGGATCGGATGCAAGCATGGGTTTCAGCTCGATCATGATGCCTCGCCGCTGCGGCTGGTCGCTCCAACGGGCGCGGGTCAGTTCGACCACCTGCTGCACGAGCCGGTTGAGCTCGACCTCCGATTGCTCCAACGCCGGTTCGCGCGGCCGGTAGAACTCACGCATGCGCGCGACCGTCTGGGCCACATCGTCGATGGCGCGCTGAATGGTCACCAGGCGAGCGCGCGCCTCCGGACTCAGAGTGGTCTCGCGCTCCAGCATCGATTCGGTATAGAGCGCGATCGGCGAGATGGCGTTGTTGATGTCATGAGCGATGCCGCTCGCCATCTGACCGAGTGCGCGCAGGCGCTCCTGTTGAATCAATGCCTGCTGCGCCTGCCGCAGCGCTTCGTTGCTGAGTTCGAGCTCGCGCGTGCGCATGAGCACGCGGTCCTCCAGCTCGCGCGTCAACCGCTCCAGCTCCACATTGGTCTGCCGCAACGTGTCGCGGGTGGAGCTCAATTCCGCATTGCGCTGCATGGCGGCTTCGTACGTGGATAGCAGCAGGTTGAGGATCTGCAGCCGGTCCGCGGTAATGAAGTGCTTCTGGCCGCTGAAAACGATTTCCAAGCCCATGCCTGCTTGCTCGCTCCGGAGCATCTGACTGTTCACCAGCACGAACTGGATGCGGCGCAGGAGCTGGTCGGCGTCGTAAGGCTTGAGTATGAAATTGTCCGCTCGGCACTCGAGACCGCGGATGACGTCGTGGGGATCGGACAGAGTCGTGACGAGAACAACCGGAACATCGGCGAGGTGCGCATCGGCCTTGACTCGTCCGCACAGCTCGTAGCCGTTCATCTCCGGCATGATGACGTCGCTGATGATGAGCGCAGGTTTGCTGCGCTGTGCGGCTTCCAGCGCGAGCCGCCCGTTCGCCGTGGCTGTAACCCGGTAGCCTTGCCGCTCGAGGATGTGTTGCAGCCGTTGGGCTTGAGTCGCGCTGTCCTCGGCAATCAGGATGTGCAGCGCCGTACCCGGCATGTTTGTGACGTTCATGGCTCGATTTCTCCTGCGAACGAGAGCCTCCCCCCGACTCGCGCGATAAGGGCGCCGGCAATCTTGTCGGCGGGCAAGACTTGGCTGGCCGCGCCCAGCTCGATCGCCGCGCCCGGCATGCCGTGCACGATCGAGCTGTCGCGATCCTGAGCGATGGTATAGGCGCCGTGATCTTTCATCTGTTTCAGTTCCGCAGCACCGTCCTTGCCCATGCCGGTGAGCAGCACTCCGACGGCGCTCGCGCCGTAGGAATTTGCCAGCGAGCGGAACAGGTAGGAGACGGCAGGCCGCAAACCGCTCTCGGCCTGTTCGCGTGCCAACACCAGGTGCCCGCGGGCATCGGCGGCCAGGTGAAAATCATCGGGCGCGACGTAAGCATGACCGGGCAGCGGCGTGGCGCCGTGCGCGGCGATATGCACGCGCAAGCCGGTGGTCTGACTCAGCCAATCCACCATTCCCGGCAGGAATCCACGCGCGATGTGCTGCACGATGAGCAGCGGCACCGGAAATCCTTTGGGCAGTCCCGAGAGGATGGTCTGCAGGACCGGCGGGCCGCCGGTGGAGGCTCCGATGCCAATGAGCTTGACGCCGGCGAAGGCTCTCGGTTTGCTCGGACCGTTCGCGGGCGCCACGGGCGGGCTGTTCGACCGATTCCAGCGGCGCACCACTTTGACTTCGGACATCAGACGCACGGTTTGCAGCAAATTGTGCAGCCGTGGCTCGAAATCGGCGCCGAGGGCGACCGGCTTTTCTACGCAAGCCACGGCGCCGGCTTCCATGGAGCGGAAGGCGACCGCGAGGTCCTGTGGCGAGGCAGTGGCGGTGCAGATGATGATCGGCAGCGGCTGCGTCTCCATGATGCGCCGGGTGGCCTCGAAGCCATCCAGATGCGGCATGTGGATATCCATGACCACCACGTCGGGACGCTGGACGCCGGAAGCGAGGAAGTCGAGCGCGGCCTGTCCGTCGTTCACCGCGCCGATCACTCGGATGCGCGGATCGGAGTTCAGGAGCTGCACCAGCAGCATCCGCGTCACCTGCGAGTCGTCCGCCACCAGCACTTTGATCTTGTCGGCATGCATACTGTTGAATCGCGGCTACGCGAGCCGGCGCAGCGCTTCCAGCAGGTTGCTCTGATCGAGATTGCTCTTCACCAGGTAGGCGTTGGCGCCGACATCGATGCCCCGTTCGCGGTCCTCGCGTGATTCCAAGGCAGTCACCAGCACGACCGGTACCTCTGCCAACGTGCGGTCTGCGCGTATTCGGGCGGTCAGATCGAAGCCATTCATGCGCGGCATCTCGACATCCGAGACGACCAGATCGAAGTGCTCCGCACGCAAGGCAGTAAACCCGTCGATGCCGTCCACGGCCGTCTTCACGTCGTAGCCCGCCGATTCAAGTATTCCTTTCAACAACATGCGCGAGGTAATGGAGTCCTCGACCACCAGAATCCTCTTGGCCGGCGTCGCCGAGGACGTTGCCGCCGGCGCCGTACGCAACACGGCACCGGCGGTCCGGGCCGACTTGAGCAGGTCCGCCACGTTCAGGATGGGTGCTACCTCACCGGAGCCCAGCACGGTGGCACCGGCGATGTTTCGCACCCGCGACAAAGGCTTCGCAAGCCGTTTGACCAGCACTTCCCGCTCATCGAGCACCGCGTCCACCGCAAAGGCCACACGCTGCTCGCCTGCACCGAGAACCAGGATGGGAGTCGCCTCCGGCGCGCCCGGCTTTTTTGGGGCGGGGGGCAGTTGCAGCACCTCGGCGAGATCTACCAGCGCCACGGCGCGTCCGTTCAGCGCGAGGGTTCTACGGCCTTCGACCGGCTGCACGTCTTGCGGCCTGAAGCGCGTCACCCGCTCCACTTGCGTGGTGGGCAGGACGAACAAGCGCCGCGCCGATTCGACCAGCACGCCACGGAACGTCGCCAATGTCAGCGGCAGCGTCATGCGTATGGTCGTGCCCGAGCCGCGGCGGCTTTCGATCGCCACGCGGCCGCCGAGCTTCTCGGCCTTCTCGCGCACGATCGCGAGCCCCAAGCCGCGGCCGGATACGCGCGTGATCATCGGACTGGTGGAGACTCCGGTCTCGAAGACCAGCGCAAGCTCCGCCGCTGCTTCGCCGAGCTGATCAGAGCCGTTCGGTGCAACGAGCCCGCGTTTGCCGGCGGCCACCTTGATCTTCTCGACGTCGATGCCCGCGCCATCATCGCTGACGGAAATTTCGACCTGGGTGCTGTTCACCGGCGATACCGTGAGCGTGATTTCGGCACGCGGTGGCTTGCCTGCGCGGCGGCGCTGCTCGGGTGTCTCGATGCCGTGGTCGATGCAATTGCGCAGCAGGTGAACGAGCGGGTCCTTCAACTGCTCCAGGATACGCTTGTCGATCGTGACTTCCTCGCCGCGTATCGTGAGTTCCGCCTCCTTGCCTTGATCGCGGCACTGATCGCGAACCAGCTTGGAGAGCAGTCCGGCCAGCGTGGCGAGCGGCAGCATGAGCAGTTTCTTGGAATTCTCCAGCAGATCGTCGACGAGCTTTCCGGTGAGCAGGCGATCCTGCTCGGCCGTGCGCCGCAGTGCGGTTACTTTTCCTTCCAAGGCGCGCAAGTAGTCGTGATTCCAATCGAAAAACTCGGCAAGCCCGCGCAAGTCCGGCGAGACGGCAGCGTCGCTCGGCCGCTCCAGCGCCTGTCGTAGCGTGCGCGTCCGCGGCTGTATCCTGGCCCATTCCTTGCGCCACAGCTCCAAGCGGCCGGCCAATGCGCCCAAATCGGCCGCTCGCTGGTCCGCCGCCAGTTTCGCGGCCAGCATTTCCTCGGCTTCCAGCAACCGCGCGTCCAGCGAGCTCACCGTGATGCGCACAGTCTCGGTCTCTCCCGTCATCGGCATGGAGACAGGTTGCGGCGAAACTGCCGATGCCTGCTCTGCCGGAGGGGCGGGTCGCTCAGCGGCGGATACGGCGATCGCCTCGGACATCTTGTCGATGGTTCGATGCGCGGTATCGAGAGTCGACGGCGTAGGCAGGATCTCGCGGCGCTTCCACGCGGCGAACAGATCCTCGATCGACTGGCAGAGCGATTCTATCTCGGTGAAATCGACCGCGCGTGCGGCGCCCTTGAGACTGTGCGCGGCCCGGAACACCGTTTCGATCAGCTGCTGCTGCGCCTCGGGAGCGGCGGCCTTCTCCAGCTGCAGCAGTCCCGCGCCGATTTCCTGCAGATGCTCCGCCGCTTCGACTTTGAACGTCGCGCGCAAGCTCCGCAGGAACTCTTCGTCTGCGGCAGTCATACTGGCAGGCCGGAGCGGAATTTTCGGATCATTGGCCGTTCATTCAGATCGCGTAACTCTCGACCAACTGCTTCAAGCGCTGGCCCAGATCACTGAGGTTGCGCGCCGCAGTCTCCAACTGCTTGGCACTCGCCACGTTCTGGGTGCTGGCCTGCTTGATGTTCTCCATTGCTCCGGCCACCTGGTCCATGCCGACCAGCTGCTGCTGGCTCGAGGCGGCAATCTGTGTCGCCGCCTGCGCGGCCTCGGTCACTCCGGCCGCCAGGGCCGCAATCGACTCACCCGCCGCTTCCGTTTGTTTCCCGCCTGCTTCCACTGCCTTGCCGCCCTGTTCCGTGGCCATCACTGCGGCGGTCGTGGCCTTTTGAATGTCGCTGAGGATGGTGCGTACTCGATCGGTGGCTTGGCGCGACTGCTCGGCCAGACTCTTGACCTCCTGGGCCACCACGCCGAATCCTTTGCCGTGCTCCCCGGCCTTGGCGGCTTCGATCGCAGCATTGACCGCGAGCAAATTCGACTGCGCGGCGAGGTCTTCCACTGTGGCAATGATCTGGCCGATGGTCTGGCTTTGCTCGCTCAGGCGCATCATGCTTTCCGCAATGGCTTCCATCTGCACGCGAATACGGCCCATCCCGGCAGCCACATCCTCCGTGGATTTGCGTCCGTTGTGCGAGATCTGAACCGCTTTTTGCGCACTGTCGGCAACCGCTCTTGCCTTCTGGCTGGCCAGCTCTGCGGTCTGGCGGATCTCCTCTACGGTAGTCGTGGTCTCGCTCACTGCGGCAGCGGACTCGCTCGCGCCGGAAGCTAACTGAGCCGTGGACGCCACGATCTCGCTGGCGGCGGAGCCCAGCACGGCGGTGCCTTCCAGGATCCCGCCGATCTGGCGGCGCAGGTTGTCGGTCATGCGGACGAACGCGTTGCCGAGCACATCGCTGGGCGATTGGGGCTGCAGGCTCGCGCGCAAATCGCCCGCAGCGATCTGCTCGGCCGCGCCGGCCATCGTCCGCAGGGAGCGCGTCATGCGCTCGAAGGCGCGCGTCAGCACGCCGACTTCGTCGCTGCGGTCATTCACCGGCACGTCTGAACTCAGGTCTCCGGCTGTGATCCGTTCGGCGATGCCGGTCAGGTTCTTGAGCGGACCGGCAATGTTGCGCGTGAGGAGCAGACCCGCGACGCCGGCAAGCACCAAAGCCATGAGCGTGCCGAAAACGATGGTCAATTTCGCATCGCGCGCGTCGATTTGCGCGGCGTCCGCACGCACCTTCAGCAGCGCCTCCTCGTCCGAGTTCATTTCCCGCATTATCGTGCGGATCGTGTCCATGCCCTTCTTGCCCCGATCGGACAAGACGATGCCTTGGGCTGCCGTGAAGTCGCGAGCCCTGCGAACATCCACCGTCTGCTGCAGCTCCGCCAATTTGTCCGCGATGAGCGGCGCCAAGGCATCGGCGCGCGCCTGTTGCCTGGGATTGTCGGAGACGAGTTCCGCGAGGCGCCTGCGATTCTCCTCGGCCCGAGCGGTGCCGTCCGTATAGGGGGCGAGATAGCTGTCCACACCGGTAATCACGTAGCCGCGTTGGCCGGTTTCGGCATCCTGCAAGTTCGACAGCAATTGTGTCAGCTGATTCTGGACTTCGCGCGTGTGTGCCACCCAAGTCGCAGCTTCCGTTTGCTTGGTTACGCTCCGATAGGAGACCGCTCCGACGATCACGAAGATCGCCAGCGTGATCGCGAATCCGACGCTGATCTTGGTCCCGACGTTCCATCTCATAAACACGCGCTCCGGTGATTGGAAAGGTTCAACTGTCGACTTCTTCATGCACGATAATCTTCGGATCCGAGAGAATGCGGTCGAGATCGAGAACCACGAGGTGCGCTTCGCCGATCCCCTTGAGATAATCCGCCCGGATGCCCGTGAAGGTGGACGGCGAAGGCTGCAGGCTGTCGCCCGCCACGCTGCGCACGCCCACGATCACATCCGCCAGTAGACCCAGCTCGAGATCGTTACCGCGCACCAGAATGATTCGGTGCAGGTCGGTCAGGCCTTGCTCGGGCAAATCGAAAAACTTCTTCAGATCGAGCACAGGCAGGATGCGGCCGCGCACATTGACGATCCCCAGCACGAAGGGCGGAGTGCAGGGCAGCGGAGTCAGTTCCCGCAGGGGATGCACATCTTGAACGTGCCGGGTTTCCAGCGCGTAGCGCTCCGATGCCAGGCGGAATTCCAGCAGCTCCAGCATCGTGCTCGACGCCGGCGCCGACGGCGGCGGACGCGCAAGCGCCTGGGCGCGGGCGCGCAGAATCCGGTCGGTCTCAGCGTCAGCGTCGGTCATTCGGAGGCGCTTCCGGTGTGGAGAGGCGATCGGGTTGGGCGAGCAGGGTGGTAACGATTTCCGCCAGCCGGCCGGCGCTCATGCCGTCGGATTCGGGCAGCAGCGCGTCCGGCGGACAGCTGCGCAGCAGGTGCAGCGCGTTCGCAAAATGCTTGTTGGCCTGTGCGGTCCGCGCCTCGGCGCGGGCAAGATTGCCCAGTGCGAAATGAGCCAGCACGAAGTCGGGCTGGAGATACACCGCCCGCTGCAACGAGTCGCGCGCCGCCTCCCGCTCACCCATCTCTTGCATGATCATTGCGTGCACGTAGTGAGCGGCGGAATCAACTTTGTCCGAGGCGATCCACTGTTTACTCGATGCCAGTGCGGCGGCGTACTGACCTTGGTTGGCCAGCGCACGGGTCCGCAGGGAAAATGCCCCGGGTTTCTCTGCGAGCTGGGACGTTGCCGGCGAGGTCTGCGCGGCCGCTTCGACAACCGGAGTCGGCGGCGCGCCCGCGGTCCCCGGATGGCGGTCCGGTACGTAGGACGTGCGCGCGGTCTCGGGATGGCGGTCCCGTGCGTAGGACGTCAACGGTTGGGAGGCGTCGAATGCCGCCGCGGCGCGTTCCGCTACCGCGTCCGATGGCGGCAGCCAAATCGGCGGGCCCCGCTCCTCCGCCTTGCACTTCCGATACAGAATGGTGCCGGGGAAATTCACGGCAGCGAAGCGGGAAAACAAGGTCTGCGAACATTCGCTGGGGCTGACTGCCAGCCAGCCCCCTTCCGCCAGTGCATGGCGCACATTCTCCGCCAGCTTGCGCGCGTGCGACGCGGTGAAGTAGATGAGCACATTACGGCAAAAGATGATGTCCATGTCCTGCGTGTCGGACGTCGGCGAGGGGAAGCAGTCTTGCGCGAGGTTCATGTGCGCAAAGCTCACGCAATTCCTGATCTCCGGCGCAATCGCGAACCGTCCGTTCGACGTGGCCGTGAAATGCCGCTCCTTGAACCCGATCGCCGATTCGCGGAACGACCATTCGCCGTAGACGCCGGCGATGGCTTTTTGGAGAAACCGTTCGTTGATATCCGTGGCCAAAATCTTGACGTTCCAGTCCTGCCAATCGGGTAGCAGTTGACGAACGAGGATCGCAAGCGAATACGGTTCCTCCCCTGTGCTGCAGGCCGCACTCCACAGGCGAAGGCGCTGCTCGCGGCCCCGACGGCGGCGGATCAGCTCCGGCAAGACGTGTTCGGCCAGCGCGTCGAAGGTCTTTCTCTCGCGGAAAAAATAGGTCTCGCCGATGGTGAGATGACTCGCGACCACATGCAATTGCGACCGAGTCGGGGACCCCGACAACAACCAGTCCGCACAGCTGGCAGCGTCGGCCAAGCCGAATTCCGCCGCCGCTGCCGCGAGTCCGCGTTGCAAGTCCGAGCGGCGTTCGCCCGGAAAATCCAGCCCGGTGTTCTGACCGATGAATTCGCTGACGCGCCGCCAGAGCGCATCCGGCACGGCGTCAATCTGCATGAGATGCCTGTCGGCTCATCGCCTCGTCCAGTATTCGCGCCTCGTCGGGCGACAGGAAACGCTCCAGGTCGTGGATGAGCACCAGCCCATCCTCGAGTTGGAGCACGCCCTGGATGTGCTCGAGGGCCGGTGCGATGTTCGCCGCGCGAGTCACGGCCGTTGCGGCGTGTTCGAATACGCCCTGCGCGGCGTCGATGACCAACACCACGGTGCGCCGTGTGGTCTGAGCGATCAAGAAATGGTCCGCCGGAGCGATGGTTCGCTCCGGCAACCTGAATCGGCGGCGGATGTTGAACACGGGAAGCACGCGGCCCTGCACATCGATCGCTCCAAGTACGATGCCGGGCGCCAGCGGCAAAGGGGTAACGTGCACCGCCCGCACGATGCGGTCGACCGTGGCCAAGGGAAGCGCGTAGCGGCCCTGATCCAGGCAAAAGACGACCCATCGGGTGGTTTCGCCGAAGTCCGCTACTGATCGTGCCGGCTCAATCGGTGCGCCGTCAGGGATTGATTTCATGCGTCAGTTGCGAGACGACCAGCGAAGCGCAACAGATCGAGCGGACTGTATAGAATATAGGCGTGCACAATTCCAAGCTGCAGGTCATCCGCAAATCTTCTTTCACGGCGACGCCCTGGAAGAACGGCGGCGGCATTACCCACGAAGCGATTCGCGTGCCGGCAAGCAGCGATCCGTTCCGCTGGCGGGTCAGTGTGGCGCACGTTGATGCATCGGGGCCTTTCTCAGATTTTCCTCAGTATAACCGCAAGATGGTGTTGTTGCGGGGTGCGGGGATCGAATTGCGCTTCGCCGATGGCACACACAAGCGCTTGAGGAAGACGGGCGACCTCGCGGAATTCGACGGCGCCCTCGCGACTCATTGCGAATTGCTGAACGGCCCGTGTGTGGACTTGAATCTGATGGTTTCCAAGTCGGACAGCGTGTCCGTTCGAATCGAGCGCTTCATAGAATCATGTGCGGTGAGCGCATTGCGCGATGAGACGACCATCGTTTTTGCCATCGACCGCAGGTGTGCCCTGAATACTACTGCGGGGAAAACCGTAACGCTCGAGCCCTGGGATCTCGCGGTACTCTCCCATTGCAATGGCCGTCTCAACCGTCTCGAGTCGGCGAATTCCTCCGGCTCGACATCGGTGTTTGTGGCCACGCTAAAATTTGTGAGTGGAGAGTAGCAGGCTGGTTTCCGTATTGGAGATTCCATCGATCAGGCGGATGCGGCTCAACACCTTGTCGACCGCTTCCAGGCTGTCAGTGCGCAGCTCCGCAACGATGTCCCAGCGCCCGTTGGTGGTGTGCAGGGAGCACACGGCCGGGTCACCGCGCAGCGCCCGCAGCACCTCGTCGGTCCGATTGCCCTCGACGGCCACGGTCATCAGCGCGCGAATGCGCCGGTCCTCGTCCTGCGGCTTGAGCTTGACGGTGTAGCCCACGATGGTGCCGTCCTTTTCCATGCGGGCGAGCCGGTTCTGCACCGTGCCCCGAGCGACACGCAGCGTCTTGGCCAGGGCGGCGACCGACAATCGTGCGTCATCGCGCAGTAAGGACAACAGCTGGCGATCGGTAGTATCCATTGGACCTCCACGGAGGGAAACGGGCCACATTGTACAAAACGTCAGAATGCGCTGACGATATTGCCAGAAACCTGCGCTTTCTGATCAAATTTCTGGCTTTTATTTGGCCAAGCGACCTCCGAAACTAGCGATCGGCTGAACGGGGGAAATCATGGTCGACTACATTGGAACCGCGCGTCTGCGGGAATTGATGGCGCGCAGCGGCCCCGGCCGCTTCATCGAAGAACTGGCCGGCGAGATCGAAGCCGACTACCGGCGATGGGATGACTTCGAGAAATCGCCCCGGCATGCCATCCACTCGTCCGGCGGGGTCATCGAACTCATGCCGACCAGCGATGGGCGGCTGTATTCATTCAAGTACGTCAATGGCCACCCGAAGAACACGGTGAAGAATCTACTCACGGTCACGGCGTTCGGTGTGCTTGCGGACGTGGCGACGGGTTATCCGTTGCTGCTGTCGGAGATGACCTTCGTCACGGCGCTGCGCACCGCGGCGATCTCCGCACTCGTGGCATGCCGGATGGCGCGTCCGGCAAGCCGCGTGATGGCGTTGATCGGCAACGGCGCGCAGAGTGAATTTCAGGCCATCGCCTTTCACCGCATGGTGGGCGTCCGACACCTGAAGCTGTTCGACACCGATCCCCATGCCACGGCGAAGCTGATGCGCAATCTGGTGAAGCTGCGGCTTCCCGATCTCGAGGTGACACGCTGCGCCACAACGGCCGATGCCGTGCGCGGCGCGGACATCGTGACCACGGTGACCGCGGACAAGCGCAACGCCACCATCCTCACGCCGGACATGGTCGAACCCGGCATGCACCTCAATGCCGTCGGCGGCGATTGCCCCGGCAAGACTGAATTGCATGCGGATATCCTGCGCGCCAAGGACGTGCGCATCGTCGTCGAGTTCGAGCCGCAGGCACGAATCGAAGGTGAGATTCAACAACTCGAGGCCTTGGGCGAGGTCGACGACTTGAGCCGGGTTCTGGAGCTGGCGGACGTCGTGCGCGGCAGACTGCCGGGCCGTGCGAATGATCGCGAAGTCACGCTGTTCGATTCCGTCGGTTTCGCGCTCAATGACTTTTCATCGCTGCGCTATTTGCAGCGCTTGAATGCCGAGCAGCCCGATGGGGGCCAGCGCCTCGATCTCGTTCCCGAGCTGGATGATCCGAAGGATCTATTCGACGGTCTTTCGCGAGAGGGGGCGCAAGAGCGCGCCCCGGCACGCCGCCGCAGGTTCGCGTGATGACTGCCGCGCGGCATGCCGCCGGTCTCGCACGCCCAACGGCCAGTCGCTTACTGGGTACGGCCAGCCTCATTGGTGCGCCCACGGATATCGGCGCAAGCGATCGCGGTGCTTCCATGGGCCCGGAAGCGCTGCGCGTCGCCGGCATTCATGCGGCCCTGAGTCAGCGGGGCCTCGATGTGGTGGATTGCGGCAATGTCAGCGGGCCGCCGAATCCCGGGCTGATCAAAGTGAACGGCTATCGCAATCTTGCGCAGGTGACGGCCTGGAACCATGAGGTACACGATGCGGTGTATCGAGAGCTGACCGAAGACAGGCTGCCGATCGTGCTCGGCGGCGACCATTCCTTGAGCATCGGCTCGATCTCGGCGGTAGCGCGCCATTGCCGCAACGAGGGGAGGCCTTTACGCGTGCTGTGGCTGGATGCGCATGCCGATTTCAATACGCGCGAACTCTCGCCCACCGGCAGCCTGCACGGCATGCCCGTGTCGTGTCTTTGCGGGTTCGGACCCCGGGAACTCCTACAGATCGGCGGAGTGTCGCCGGCGATCAGTCCGCGATGGGTGCGGCAGATCGGTATTCGCAGCGTGGACTCGGGCGAGCGGCGCTTCGTGCACGAACAGGATCTCGACGTGTTCGACATGCGCAGCATCGATGAGATGGGCGTGAGGCGGGTCATGGAGCTCGCGTTGCATGACATGGATGAGGACACCCACCTCCACGTCAGCTTCGACGTCGACTGCCTGGACCCGGAAATCGCGCCCGGGGTGGGTACCACGGTGCCCGGGGGTCTCTCCTATCGCGAAGCGCAATTGTGCATGGAGATGATCGCCGATACGGGCCGCGTCGCCTCGTTGGACATCATGGAATTGAATCCGGCCTTGGACGTGCGCAATAAAACGGCCGTGCTCGCCGTCGATCTGGTCGAATCGCTGTTCGGCAAGAGTACCTTGATGCGCAAGCCTCTGGCGTTCCCGAGCGCTCTTATCGATACTTGACGGCAATTTCTCGTAAGGACAGACCCATGGCCGCCAGTTTGAACGAACCTTCGCCGCAACCTCCCGCTTTGGATGCGCTGCGCCGGGCGATCCGAGATCACGGCGAGTGGCCGGAAGATCGGGCAGTGACGCGCTTGCTGCATGCATTGGAGCTCACCGGCGGCGCGCGCCATCGCGCCGTGGCGCTGGCCGTGGCGCTCGTCGAGGGGGCGCGTGCCCGACGGGACGAACGGCCGTTCCTCGACGCCTTCCTGCAAGAATTCGGGCTGTCGAATCAAGAAGGCATTGCGCTCATGTGCATTGCCGAAGCGCTGCTGCGCATTCCCGATGATGCCACTGCGGATCGTCTGATCGCCGAGAAGCTGGCGACCGGCGATTGGTCGTCCCACGCCGGTAAGTCGGAGTCGCTGTTCGTCAATGCCTCGACCTGGGGGCTGATGCTCACCGGCGGCATTCTCGAACTGGACCCCGCCATCAAGACGGATACCGGCGGGTGGATGAGGAAGCTGACGCGCAAGACCGGAGAACCCCTGGTGCGCCTGGCCGTACGCCGTGCCATGCGCATCATCGGCGGTGAGTTCGTGGTCGGACGCAGCATCGAAGAGGCTCTGGGCCGCAGCGCGCGCGAGGCGGACGTCGGGCTGTGTTCCTTCGACATGCTGGGCGAGGGCGCGCGCACGCAACAGGATGCGCAGCGCTATCTCAAGTCGTATGAGCATGCCATCGACGTGATCGGCGCCGCCGCGGCGGGCCGGCCCGCGGAAGAGGCCTCGAGTATTTCCATCAAACTGTCGGCGCTGGAGTCCCGCTACTCGCTGCTGCAGCGTGAGCGCGTGATGCAGCGTCTGGTGCCGTTGGTCGGGGCGCTGGCGCGCCGAGCGGCCGGCGTCGGTATTCAGCTCACCATCGACGCGGAGGAAGCGGACCGGCTGGATCTGTCGCTGGATGTGATCGAGGCGCTCGCCCAAGATCCTGCCACTCGTCAGTGGCCGGGCTTGGGGCTCGCCGTGCAGGCGTACGGCAAGCGTGCCTTGGACGTCATCGACTGGGTGGCGGCGACCGCGGCCACCTACGGCCGACGCATGTCCGTGCGCTTGGTGAAAGGTGCGTACTGGGATTCGGAAATCAAGCGCGCGCAGGAACGGGGTCTCGACGGTTATCCGGTGTACACGCGCAAAGTCACCACGGATTTGTCGTACCTGGCCTGTGTCGGCCGCCTGTTCAGCCATACGGATGTGATTTATCCGCAGTTCGCGACCCACAATGCGCACAGCATTGCGTCGGTGTTGGAACTGGCGCCGGCCGGCGCAGATTATGAATTTCAGCGGCTGCATGGCATGGGTCGGCTCTTGTATGCCGAAGCGGCGCGCCAAGTGGAGAAATTCCCGCGAATCCGGGTGTATGCGCCCGTGGGCGAGCACAAGGATCTGTTGGCGTATCTGGTGCGGCGCCTGCTCGAGAACGGCGCCAATACCTCGTTCGTGAACCGCTTCATGGATGAGGAGGTGCCGGTTGCCGAGATCGTTCGCGATCCGATCTCGGAGATCGAACGTTTGGAATCCTATGCTCATCCGCGGCTGCCGTTGCCCGGAGCCCTGTACGCGGATCGCCGCAACTCGCGCGGGGTCGATTTGGGCAATCCGCCGGTCGTCGAGGCGCTGCGCCAGGAAGTATCGACTCGTCGGGCCAAGCCGGCCGCGGTGCCGACCGCCGGGCCCATCATCAATGGGGTCTTGCTGCCGGGAAGCACCCATCCGGTCGTCAACCCGGCGGATCGGCGCGAGCAAGTGGGCGCTACGCGCGATGCGACTCCCGCCGAAATCGCGATGGCGTTCGATGCCGGCGCCGCGGCCCAAGCCGCGTGGAACCTGCGCGGCGGCGATGCGCGCGCAGCCATGCTCGACAAGGCCTCCGACCTTCTCGAAGCGGCCCGCGCGGATTTTCATCAACTCTTGGTTCGTGAAGCGGGCAAGACCATATCGGACGCCATCGCGGAGGTCCGCGAAGCCGTGGACTTTTGCCGCTACTACGCCGTGCAGGCGCGGGAGCAATTCGCCGCACCCCGCCGGTTGCAGGGGCCCACCGGCGAATCAAACGAATTATCCTTGCACGGTCGCGGTGTATTCGCCTGCATCAGCCCCTGGAATTTTCCCTTGGCGATCTTCGCCGGCCAAGTCACGGCCGCGCTGGCGGCCGGCAATACCGTGGTGGCGAAGCCGGCGGAACCTACGCCGCTGATCGCCGCGCGCTTCGTGAGTTTGTTGCATGAAGCCGGCGTACCGCGGGAGGCCCTGCATCTGGTGCCTGCCCCGGGCCGCCTGTTCGGCGAGATCGCATTCGCTCACGCCGCGTTGGCAGGGGTGGCCATGACCGGTTCGACGGCGACCGCGCTCACCATCAATCGCAGCCTGGCGGCGCGCAACGGCGCAATCGTACCGTTGATCGCGGAAACGGGCGGATTGAATGCGATGATCGTCGATTCGACGGCGCTACCCGAGCAAGTGGTCGACGACGTGGTGAGTTCCGCGTTCATGAGCGCCGGGCAGCGCTGCTCGGCGCTGCGCTTATTGTTCCTGCAGGATGATATAGCCGATCAAGTGTTGGAAATGATCGCGGGCGCGATGGACGAACTGGTGATCGGCGATCCGGCCGATCTCAACACCGATCTCGGGCCGGTGATCACGCCGGCGGCGGCCGAGGGCCTCAGTCGGCACGTCGTGCGAATGCGCACGGAGGCGCGCCTCATCAAGGCCTGCAGCATGGGCGCGGCGCATGCTCACGGCAGTTTCTTCGCACCGCATCTCATCGAACTCAGGAGCGCGGCGCAGCTCACCCGCGAGGAATTCGGGCCCGTCCTGCACGTCGTGCGGTATCGCTCCGCCGACATACCTGAGGTTCTACAGGCGATCCGTGCCAGCCATTATGGATTGACCTTGGGCGTGCAGACCCGTTTGGAGTCCTTCTGGCATCAGGTGTTCGAGCAAACATCGATCGGCAATACCTATGTGAATCGCAATATGATCGGCGCCGTGGTGGGCGTGCAGCCATTCGGCGGTACCGGCTTGTCGGGGACGGGCCCCAAGGCGGGCGGACCGCATTATCTGGCGCGATTCGCGAATGAGCGAACACTCACGGTCAATACCACGGCGACGGGCGGTAACGCGACACTTCTCAATCTTGGCATGTAGTCTCTCGAGGCGGCTCCCAAACGAATGCGTCAGTGATGAGCTGCGCACAGCTCCTCGATGAGTGCGTCGATCTCCGTGCCCTCAAAGGGTTTGACGATGGCACGGACGTTGGGTCCCCATGTTTTCAGGCTCAAGTCCAGGAGATAGCCCGACGCAATGATGATGGGCGCTTTCGGCTCGATGTCGAGTATCTTTCGAGCCAAATCCAAGCCTGACATCGCCGGCAAACTGATATCGGTGATGACCACGTCGAACTCGTGTTCCGAGAATTCCTGAAGCGCTTCTTCCGCCGTGCCCAATGCGACGATGTGTCGTTGGTCCTGGACCAACAACTCAGACGTGACTTCGCGCACGATGGGATTGTCCTCGACATACAGGATTCGAAGCGGCGTTGGCATGGTCACAGTGGGGTCAATGATAACGGACTGCCGGCGTTCGCATTCGGCCGGGCGAACGATGGCGCGTAGGATATGTCCAAGCGGGCATATTCACTGCTGCGAGGAGGCGATGAGGCCGAGGCTGAGTCCCACCAGCAGCGCGACGCCCAATGCCTGTCCGGACTCGCGCAAATAGTCGTCGGTATATAGATAGTCGGCGCCATCATCAGCTACCTGCGCTGCCCTGGGGCGCTCGTGATTCGCCCGCAGGCCGCCGTCGAGTGCGCCTTTCGCGGCACCCTGATTTTGAGCGACCCCGTTGGCAGCAACCCCGTTGACGGTAACGCCCTTGGCCGCAACCATGGTGGCATGCACCCTCGCGCGAATCTTGCGGATCTCGGGGTTCTCGACGTCGGCAACTCGCCGGATCAAATCATCCACGCCATCAAATAATTCTTGGAAAGGGGTGTCCACGGTTTCTTTCGCGCGGCCCGCGTCGTTAACGGCGATCGCTGTCGCGAGGGTGGCACTCATTGCGGTCTCCTTACACGTCGAACGGTGGAATTGCTCGCCCGCCATTGTTTTGGCACGGGACCGGCGAAGCAGTCGGCAGGCACCCTCTGAGCGCGTAGGATCTTTCTCACAGTTGCTTGCGAGGAGGGACGGCGTCGAGCAACACGGCGAGCGCCGTATGCAACGCCTTACTCCCGGCCTCATGACCTTTGAAATGCCCAAGCCGCACGACCACCAGATCATGCGAAGGGATGATGAGGGTGTACTGACCGCCCGCGCCCGCCATATGGTAACTGTCTTTGGGCACGGGAAGGGCGCCGTCGCCATTGATCCAAAAAAAGCCGCCATAGATCGGTCTGCCGTCGGCGGCCCAGGCGGGCGCCACCGTGCTGACGAACTTGACGAATCCCTTCGGCAGTATGCGCCGTCCGTCCCATACGCCGTCCTGGAGATACAAATTGCCCAATCGCGCCCAATCGCGCGCGCAGGCGAGATCGTAGCCTTGAGTGAGCAGATTACCGAAAGGATCAGTTTCGATCACCATGCTGCGCACGCCGATCTTGTCGAACAACGCGTGTTGCGGGAAAGACGCGTAATCGCCGCCACGCTGCTCGACGGCGAGACGAATCAGGTAGTTGACGAGCACGGGGTCGGTATTGCGATATCGGCCTACGGTATTGGGAGGCCATTGCAAGGGGCGCGTCGCGGCATAGTGAAAGGAGTTGACGCCGCCGGTATACAGATAGAGGTGGTCCGGATATGGTCCGGCGGCATCGTAGTCAGGGTCATACGGCGCGCGGATGCGCAATCCGCTCGACATGCGCAGCAGATCGGCGATGCGAATCCGAGCGCGCGCATCGCCGGCAGATTGCCATTCGGGGACCGGGGCCGGCTGCCACAGATCGTACACGCCCTGCTGGATGAGTACGCCCATGAGCGCGGCCGTCACGCTCTTGCCCATCGACCAACTTTCCAGCTGCGTGCGCGCGGTGATACCCGGGGCATAGCGTTCGGCGATGATGCGGCCCCGCCACGTCACCACGACGGCGGCCGTCAATCCCTCGGGCGGGGCGAAGGCCGCCTCCAAGGCTCGATCGACTTTACGGACGTCGCGCCCCGCCGGGAAGCCGCCCGCGATCCTGTCTCCCATCGGCCATGCCTGGGTCGAAGGGTCCGGAAGCGTCGATTTGATCGACTGCGGCGTAAACCCGAGATCCGCCGTGCCGATGGGATAGGTCACGCATCCCTGATCGCCGACATGCTTGGCGATGCGTACGGCTCCGCCGGGGACTGCGACACTGACCGTCTTTGCGGCACGATCGACGACCGGCTTGCCAAGTTTCGCGCGTTCGGCATAAGGCGCAGTGAAATAGCCGACGTTTTCCGCCGCGAAGTCCGGGTCGAGTCCCGTTATGAACACGGCGGAGCACATGATCTGAGCGAAGCCCGCGGCGTGATGATCAAGCGCATTGCCCGGGGGCGGCACGTAGGGGGTGTCGAGCTCCAAAGCCTTGTCGCGCGCGAGCATGGCATCGAGTGATGAGGTATCAGCCGCTGACACGATGGCGCCTCCCCGAAATCCCCTCAACGCGCCAGCCGCTTAGCGAGGTGCGCGCGCAGGCCGGCGAGTTGTTCCGCCGACAGCGTCCCAAGGATACCGCGTCGTTGCTCGGGAATGTGAGCGGTGACGCCGGCATCGTCGCCGAACACATACTGCTCGAAAAAGGCGCCCCAAGCCCGCCGGGTGGCCGGCGGCAAGCCGCGGATGCCGAGGATCCCGTGCAGCAGGGCATCGAACGCGGAATCCGCGAGCGCGCCGTCGCCGACGACATCGTGCCACCAATAGTTCACCAGCACATTGAAGGGCTCCAGCGACTCGACGTGGTGCCACCAGAGCGCCGGAATGAAGATGGCATCTCCCGGACCCAACTCTGCCGCGTGGGCGGCCGCCAGCGCCTCGCGAAACTTAGGGTACCGCTCGAAGTCGGGATTACGCAGCGACACCAGGCTCATCGGAGCCCCCGTGGGTGCGAAGTCGAGCGGACCGATATACAGATTCGCAATTTGCTCCGGAGGAAACAGCGTGAAACGGCGGCGGCCCGCGACCACGCAACCGATGTTGTTCCACTCATCGACGTGGGTGGGGGTGGTGATCCGGTTGCCGAGCCAGATCCGAGGCAGCACATTGTCATCGACGATGCTGAGAGAGTTCTCAGCGGCGAAACCCGGTAGGCAATCGCGAATGAGCGCGCTTTGGGCCGCGACCGCCGGCGACCGGGGAAATTCCGCGTAGCGCAGGACCTGCTCCGCGACCGCCGCCAGGGGGAGACGATTGCGCAGAAAATTGAAGCCCGTCATGGTGTCGTCGTAGAAGATCTGGCCGTCGATGTCCGGCGTCGTCAATAGCGCGTCGACCGATTTGCCGCTGTCGAAGCGATTGAGGTAGCGAACCAGGGCGGCCGGCGAGTCGAGCCCCTGTTTGACGGCCGGCCAATCTCCGACCAGCCCGCGCAAGATCGCCGGCCGCTTCTCCGGCAGCACATCGCGCCGAATGGCCGCGGCGTCGAGGGCGGAGAATTCGGGAATGGGGTGCGGCGCGGGCGTGGCGGTCACCAGAAGTAGAGCTGCAGGCTGTCGCCCTGGCGGCGTGGAGGAATATTCTCGAGCACCTGGCGGTGGTCGCGGTAATTCTGCGCGCTGCGATCGAGCAGGTCGTCGATGGCGGTCATGCGGTAGCTGTTCTCGGTGCCGTTGGGTTCATGCAGTGCGGCGGCATCCGGAAAGATGCCCATGCCCGCCATGATGGCGTACCAGGAAAACACCGGATAGCCCTTGCCTAGAACCTGGCGCCGAACCGGCGGTCCGATGCCTTTACCCGACATCCACAGGCTGAGCAGCTGTTTCAACGGGTCCGATAAACGGAGGTTCGCGGCATTCGCGCGCCAGTAATCAGTGTCGGTGCGGCTGTTGGTCTTGTAATGGGTGACGATGTAGTCCCGGGTGCCTTCGAAGTGCTCGTTGACCCGGGCGTTGAACCGGTCGTGTGCCGTTTCGCCGAGATCCCCCTGCTCCAGGAATTCGACGAAGAGCGCAGCTGTTTGCTGAATGAAGAGCAGCGCGGTCGCTTCCAGGGGCTCGATGAACCCCTGCGAAAGCCCGACGGCGAGGCAGTTCTTGTTCCAGTGCTTGGTCACGCGCCCGATCTTCATCTTCAGGTGCCGGGCCGGCGTGTCCGATTCGAGCAGACCGAGGTGCTCCCGCAACTCGCACTCCGCCTCGTCCGGTGTGCAGAATTGGGTGCTGTAGACGTAGCCGTTGCCGAAACGCTGAGTGAGCGGAATCTTCCAAGCCCAGCCGTGCTTCATGGCGGTGGAGAGGGTCTGCGACGGTACAGTGGCGCCGATCGGCGTCGGCATGGCGATCGCCGCGTCGTTGAACAGGTTCTCCCCGAAGCTCACGAAAGGGGTCTTCAACGCCTGCGTGATCAGCAGCCCTGCGAAGCCGGTGCAGTCGACGAACAGGTCGCCGTCTATGGCGGGACCCTCGCGCGTGCCGAGCGACGCGATGGCGCCTTGCTCGTCGAGGTTGGCGTGGGTCACGTGCGCGGTGAGATACCGGACGCCGCGCTCGAGCGCCTTCTTGTGCAGGAATTGACCCAGCAGCACGGAATCGAAGTGATAGCCGTGCCAGATATCGAATGGGAAGTGCTCGGCGGGCTTCGGTGCGAGATGCCCGGCCGCGAGCCGCGACGCGATGAAGAAGCGGTCCGGATGTGCATGAACGTCGGCTCCGTTGACGCGCGCGTCGGCGTTGTGCACGAACTGCGTCAGGGTCAGGTTGTCGAGCATGGAGGCAAACGGATGAAAGTATCGCTCGAAGCCCGGTTTGGTGGACCATCCGTCGAAGGTGATGCCGCACTTGTAGGTGGCGTGGCAGGCGGGCATCCATTCGGATTCCTCTATCCCCAAGCTGTCGAAGAAACCGCGCAGCCACGGGGTCGAACCCTCTCCCACGCCGATGATGCCGACGGCCGGGGATTCGACCACCGAGATTTCGACGCCTCGTGCGATCAGCGACCGCGCGAGGGTCAATGCCGTCATCCATCCGGCCGAGCCGCCGCCCACAACCACGATTCGGCGCACCGTGGGCGGCAGCGCCGAGCGGCCCTTGAACTCACCCGCCGCTTCGGCGGCGCAGCGGTTATAGAGGGTGGCGGTGACGCTCATAGCAAGAGACGCAGCGCTTGGTCCCATTCCTCCACGGGGCCGGCAACCAGCAGTTGGACCCTGTCGGTGGCGGAGTGCGCAATTCCACGGATGCCGAGCCTGACGAGAGCAGATTCATCGACCTTGTCGGGCCGCGCCGTGCGGATCAACAAACGTCCCGCGGCGCTTGCGAGATCGACGACGTTGTCGCGGCCGCCCAATGCGGCCAACAGGGCCGGTGCGTCATGCGCAGCTGGCGGGGTTCGGGCAGCCGCTGCGGTTTGGGCAGTCGGTGCGGCGGGGATCGCCGGCGGGGCGGCGGGCGCCGCGCCCGCGGGCGCTGCCGAGCGCAACGCGGCGCGGATCTCGCCGGCGACTTGATCGGCGATGGGTCCGAGGACGACCTGCAATCCTTGCGCGGAGGGGCGCAGGAGGCCGCGGGCACCTAGGTGCTTGAGTGCCGCCTCGTCAATCACTTTGTTGTCGGCCAACACCAGCCGCAAGCGCGTCGTGCAGGCATCCACCTCGGTGAGGTTTCGGGCGCCGCCGAGGGCGGTCACGAAGGCTCGAGCGCGAGCCTCCGGGGTGGCGGCCGCGAGCGGCTGCGCCGCCGCATCCTCGCTTCCGCGTCCGGGAGTTGCAAGATTCAGGCGCACGATGAGAAAGCGAAACACTCCATAGTACAGCGCAAAGTAGGCGGCGCCGATCGGCAGCAGCAGAAGCGGGCGTTGGGCATGGCTGAAGTTCAGCACATAGTCGAACAGCCCCGCCGAGAAACTGAATCCGAGCCGAACACCGAGGAGGTTCATGAGGACCATGGCGAGCCCGGTCGCGATGGCATGCAGTACGTAGAGCACGGGGGCGAGAAACATGAAGGTGAATTCCACCGGTTCGGTAACGCCCGTGAGGAACGAGGTCAACCCCAGCGACAGCAGCAGGCCCGCGACGCCGGCGCGGCGCTCCGGCCGGGCCGCGTGATACATGGCGAGGCACGCTCCCGGCAACCCGAACATCATGACGGGAAAGAAGCCCGACATGAAGGCACCCGCGCTGGGATCTCCGGCGAAGAAGCGCTTCAGGTCACCGGTGGCGCCGTGATAATCGCCGACGATGAACCACGCGAAGTTATTGAGGATGTGATGCAGCCCGGTGACGATCAAAATGCGGTTCAAGACGCCGTAGGCGAACAGGCCGAGCGAGCCCGCGCCCAGAATGGCCTGGCTGGTGGCGTCCATCCCGCGCTCCAGGAACGGCCACGCATAACCCACCACGCCGGCCAACACCAGTCCCGCCAGCCCGCTGACGATGGGGACGAAACGCCGGCCGCCGAAAAAACTCAGATAGCTGGGCAGCGTGATGTTGCCGAATCGGTTATAGCCGACGCCGGCGATGATGCCGGACAGCAGGCCCACCGGGATGCTGAGTTTCGCCAGCGTGCCCGGCGGCGCCGCCAACAGGGTTTCGACGGCGTGCGTGGTGACCAGAAAGCCGACGAGCGCGGCCAGACCGGCGGCGCCGTGATTTTCGCGCGCCAGTCCGACGCCCACGCCGACGGCGAACAGCAACCCGAGGTTCGAGAAAATCGCGTCGCCGGCGGCGGCCATGGCCGGCCAGCCGAGCAGGTCAGGTTGCCCCAGGCGCAATAGCAGACCGGCAATCGGCAGCACGGCGATCGGCAGCATCAACGCCCGCCCCAGCTGCTGCAGGCCGCCAAATTGCAATTTCATGGAGTCTCTCCCCCGGGCCCGAGCATTTGCGCCGCCCGTTCCCGCACTTCGCGGGGGGAAGCGAGATCGAGGCAGTGCATCCCGAGTTCGCGGCAGTCGCTGATCCGAAGCGATCGGATTTGGTGTTTGATGGCGGGCACCGCCGCCGGCACCACCGATAGTTCGCGCACGCCGAGACCCAGCAAGATCGGGACCGCGAACCGATCCGCAGCCACGCCGCCGCACACGGCAACCACTTTGCCGGCGGCGACGCCGGCACCGGCGGCCGCCGCAACCAGTTTGAGCACCGCCGGATGCAAGGCATCGGTGCGGCCCGCAAGCTCTGCATGGCCACGATCCATCGCGAGAGTGTACTGCGTCAGGTCGTTGCTGCCGATGGACAGGAAGTCGACCTCGCGGATGAGCCGGGAGGCCGTGAGCGCCGCGGCGGGCGTTTCAATCATGGCGCCTAGTTCAATGCGCTCGGCGATGCCGAATTCGGCCTTGATTTCATCGATAGCAGTGCGCACGGCGAGTATTTCTGCGATGTCGGTGACCATCGGGATGAGCAGCCGTACGTTGCCTACCGGCTGCACGCGCAACGCCGCACGCAACTGGGTGCGCATGAGATCCGGGTGCACGAGTGCGGTGCGAATGCCGCGCAATCCGAGCGCCGGGTTCGCCTCCGCGGGCAGCGGCATGTAGCGGAGCGGCTTGTCGCCGCCCACGTCCATCAGCCGCAGAATCAGCGGCCTCGGCCCGAGCGCCGCGGCGATGCCTTGGTAGGCGGCGAACTGTTCGGCCTCGGTGGGCGCCGTGTCCCGATCGATGAACAAGAATTCGGTGCGCAGCAG
>DASYFQ010000035.1:0-18413 GCA_036498345.1 Steroidobacteraceae bacterium | reverse complement strand
CAGAACCTCGTCGGGGTTTTGGTGACCGTGAAACTGTGAGTTGCGTATGAAGCGCGAGTCCGGCAATCGTCGTAGCGGCTTGAAACTGTGCTTTCTCGGCATGATTTTCAGCACCGGCATCGCCTCGTCCGCCTCGCATTATACGGATCTGCGCCGGATCGAGCCGATTCACGGCGATCCTGCTGCGGGCGCGGCTAAAGCCGTCGTCTGCTTCGCGTGTCACGGCGCTGGCGGCAACTCCATCGCACCCAATTTTCCCCGGCTGGCGGGCCAGCGCCGCGACTACCTGTACCATCGACTGCGATCTTTCAAGAGTGCGTCCGCCTCGGACCCGTACTACTCCAAGTCACCGATGACGGCCTTGGCCGCGCCATTGACCGACGGCGCCATGCGCGATCTGGCGGCTTTCTTCTCGAGCCAGCCGCCGACGGCAGCTGCGGGAACGCACGCGGGACCGGAGGTCGAGAAAGGCAGTGAACTGTTCCATGCCGGAGACGCGGCACGCGGTATACCGCCATGTCAAGGCTGCCACGGCGCGGACGCGAATGGATCCTCGACGCGCACCGGACGGTACCGGGCGTACCCGTCGCTTCGAGGTCAGTATGCAGCGTATGTCGTTGGCCGCCTCACCAGTTTTCGAGCCGGACAGCCTCAGGACACCACCAACGATATGATCATGGGGGGTGTCGCTCACACCCTGGATGATGCCTCGATCCAGGCCATCGCCGCCTGGCTCAACTCTCTCGCACCGGCGCAGGCATTCTAGCGCGGTGCGGCGAGATCCTGCGTCCAGTACATGCCCGCGGTGCTGTTCGGACTCGCGGCGTAGCCGATTCCGAGCTCGGTGAATCGGCCATCCATGATGTTCTCGCAATGCGCCGGACTCGCGAGCCACCCTTCGGTGACCTCCGCCGGTGTCATGGCGCCGGCCGCGATATTTTCACCGACGATGCGGTGCGCACCATACTTGGCGCGTTCGACGCGTATCGCGGGAGTGCTGCCATCGCGTCCGCGATGATCGAGCCGTCCGTTCTGGGCCATATCGCGCGAGTGCGCGAGAGCCGCTGCGGTGAGGCTGGAATTGAGAGTCAAAGGCTCGGCGGGCCCAAAATATTTGGCGCCGCAGCGGCGGCCGGCGGCGCGCGCCGCGTTCACCAACCCGAGTATCTGGCGGCTTACGGACGCAGCGTCGGCCGCCGTGGGCATCGATACGGGTGCGGCGAGCAAGATCCACACGTCGTGACCCCGGCGCTCCGCGCCGAGGTCACGCAGTCTGGGATCGGTCAATGTCCGGCAATAATTGGCGGTGAGCATGCGGGTGATTTGCGCGTCGCTCACGGCGCCCGAGAGATGCAGCGAGGAGGACTCCGAAGCGACGTAGCCCGCTGCCGTCAAAGCGTCGTGGAGATCGGCACCGCCGGCCAGACGCCCCGCGGCTCTTTGCAGCTTGAGATTGCTCTGGAATGGCGGACGCATCGCAAAAGGCTTACAGGCTCGCTGGCGCGCGCCGTTCACGGCCGTCAGCACGTCGGCGTTTGCCGTCTGGAAAGCCATAATCAGACCCACGAGCGCCGGCAATATCCTCAAACGGTTTCGGAGGCCGACGGCGCGGGAGGAAGGGCGGCCTGCCCCGGATCGACGGCGGCCGGAGCCAGCAGCTTGCCGGCTTTCGGCGCAATCCAGCGCTCGATGTCGTCGAGCACGGTGAAAACCGCCGGCACGATGACCAGAGTCAGCGCCGTCGACGTGATCAGTCCGCCGATCACGGCGATCGCCATCGGTCCGCGGAAATCACTGTCTCCGCCCCAGCCGATGGCCACCGGCAACATGCCCGCCACCATCGCGACCGTAGTCATGACGATGGGCCGTGCCCGCTTGTGTCCCGACTCGAGGATTGCCGCAAGGCGCGTCTTCCCGGCGCGCATTTCCTCAATGGCGAAATCGACCAGCAATATCGAATTCTTCGCGACGATGCCCATCAGCATCAACACGCCGATCACCACGGGAAGCGAGAACGGCAGACCTGTGAGCAGCAGCGCCAGCACGGCGCCTCCCAAGGACAGCGGGAGCGCGGATAAGATCGTAATGGGCTGGAGAACACGCACGAACAACAGGACCAGGACGGCAAACACCATGAGCACGCCGGCGCCGACCGCCAGCAGAAAGTTCTGGTACAGCTCGTTCATGAACTCGATGTTCTGAGTCTCGACCAAGTGCACGCCCTCGGGCAGATGTTTCAACGTAGGCAGCGCGTATATTTTCTTGAGGGCGGTGCCGAGTTCGACGCCCGGACTCAAGTCGGTCTCGAGAAACACGCGCCGGCTCTGATTGTAGCGGCGCACGGCCGAGGGTCCCCGGCCAAAGCTCAAATCGGCAACCGATTTGAGCGGCACGCTCGCGCCGGAAGCCGTCGGCACCGGCAAATTCTCCAACGTGGCGAGATCGCGCCGCGCGCTCTCGATCAAGCTGACGCGGATCGGAATCTGCCGATCGCTCAGGGAAAATTTCGCCGCGTTCTGCGGCAAGTCGCCGAGCGTCGCAATGCGAATCGTTTGACTGATGCTTTGCACGCTGACGCCCAATTGCGCCGCGATATCCAGGCGCGGGTGCACGACGATCTCGGGCCGCGGCAAATCGCCCCGGATGCGCGAATCGCGAACCTCGGACAACGCACGCATTTCCGCGAGCACCTGACGTCCCGCACGCTCCACCAGCGGCGGATCGTCGCCCGTCAAGTACAGCTGGACGTCGCGGCCGCCGCCGCCCTCGGAGAAGTTCAAATGCCCGTCCGGTACCTGGCCGAGCAGCGGCATGATTTTCTGCTCCCACTGCTTCTGGGTGATGCTGCGCTCCGACCGCGGCACGAGGCTGACATAAGTCGTACCGTTGCGGATCTCGCCATCCTCACCGCCTATGAATTCGACGATATCGGTCACTTCGGGCGATCGCCTCAAGATCGCGGCCGCGGCCGCCGACACTCGCGAGGTATCCTCGAGCGTGCCGCCCGGCGGCAGTTCGATATCGAGTTCGGCGCTGGCGAAATCCTCGGGGGGAACGAAGGACGTCGGAATGATGCGCAAACAAGCCACCGACAATGCAAAAAACACGATGCCCGCGGAGATGGTCTTCCAGCGGTTCGCGACACACCAGCGCAGCAACCTCAAATACTGCGTCATGATCGGTCCGTCGACATGGTGTACGACGAGGGAATCGCTGCGCAGAGCGTAGGCCGCCAATACCGGGGTGATGAGCCGCGCCACCATGAGCGAAATGAACACGGCAGCCGCGATGGTCAGACCGAACTGCTTGAAGTATTGGCCGCTCACGCCGCCCATGAAACTCACCGGCAGAAACACCGCAATGATGGTGAAGGACGTCGCCACCACCGCGAGTCCGATTTCGTCGGCCGCGTCGATGGCCGCTTGAAAGCAACTCTTGCCCATGCGCATGTGGCGAACGATGTTTTCTATCTCGACGATGGCATCGTCCACGAGTACCCCGGCAACCAGCGACAGCCCGAGCAAGGTGATCTGATTGAGCGTGAAACCCATCCATTGCATGAACACGAACGTGGGTATCGCCGACAGCGGAATGGCCAAGGCGGAGATCATCGTCGCACGCGCATTGCGCAGGAAAAACCACACGACGACGACGGCGAGCACCGACCCCTCGACGAGGGCGCTCATCGCCGAATGGTAGGTGCGCATCGTGTGGTCGACCGTGGTGTAGATGGGCGTCATGCTCACCGCGGCATTCTCGGTCTTGATCTTGTTGAGCTCGGCGAGCACCGCATTCGCCACGGTGACGTCCGAGGCGCCTTTGGCTTTGAAGACGCCGAACGTGGTGGCGGACCGGCCATTGAGGCGCGCCATGGTGCGCACCTCCGCGACACCGTCGTGCACATCGGCAATTTCGCGCAGGCGTACCGACTTCCCGCCGGGGACGATCACCTGGGTGTCGCCGAGCGCCGCCGCCGATTTCGCGCCGGCCAGCACGCGGATCGCCTGTTCGCCGCCGCCCACCTGAGCACGGCCGCCGGCGGCATCCATGTTGAGCGCTCTCAATTGCTCATTGACTTCGACGGCGGTGAGGCCAAGGGCCTGAAGCCTGCCGGGATCCAGTTCGACGCGAATTTCCCGATCGACGCCGCCGCTGCGCGACACCTGCGCGACCCCGGGAATCGTCAGCAATCGCTTGGTCACCGTATTGTCGATGAACCAGCTGAGCTGTTCGGGCGTCAGGTTGGTCGTGGTCACCGCGTAGTAGGCAAACGCCCCGCCGTCGATGTTTACCCGCGACACGAGCGGTTCGAGAATACCCTGCGGCAGGTCATTGCGGACCTTGGCCACGGCATCGCGGACATCCGTTACCGCACGATCGATCGGCGTACCGATCTCGAATTGAACGAAGATATTGACCTGGCCCTCGACGATGAAGGTCGTGAGGTTGCGCACGTTGCCGATGCTCGAGATCGAGCCTTCCACCTTTTGCGCGATCTGAGTCTCGAGCTCGGTGGGTGCGGCGCCGGGCTGGGAAACGGCGACATTGACCGCGGGAAAAGTCACGTCGGGATCCAGATTGATCGGCAAGCGAATGAACGCAGTTACGCCCAAGAAAACCAGCACGACGAACAGCACGATCGGCGTGACCGGGTGGCGGATGGCCCAAGCCGAGATATTTTTCATGACCGGCCCGGGCCTTTCAACACCGGATTGACCGTTTCGCCCTCCTGCAAGAATGCCCCGGCGGTGGCGACGACCTGCTCCTTGCCGCTGACCCCTTCGGAGATGGTCACTCCGTTCTGCACCATCCCCGACACTTGCACGGCGCGGCGCTCGATCTTGTGCTGCGCGTTCACGATCAAGACATAAGTGCCCTTGTCGTCGGTCAACACAGCCGTCTGCGGCAGAATCGCACGATCGGCGCGGCTCACCGTCACATCCGCTCGCGCGAAGGCACCGGGCCGCAGATTCGGATCCGGAGTCAGGGCCACTCGAACCATTCCCATACGGGTCTGCGGATCGATGACGGCCGCGAGGAGACGGACGTGGCCTTCATAGACGCGGGTGGTCCCGGTCAAGCGCACATTGACGGGTTGATCGACCTTGAGCAGAGGCAAATCCTGCTCGGAGACCTGGCCCCGCAGCTCGACTTCGCCGCGTTCCGACAGCCGAAACAGCGCCTCGCCGCCCGGCGTCGCGGTTTGCCCCACCTCGACGTTGCGCGTCAATATGATTCCATCCGCCGGTGCGCGCACGGCGGCGCGAGCGAGCCGCGCTTGCGCCTCCGCCAACTGCGCTGCGGCAACCTTGACCTTGGCGGCGGCGGTCGCTGCGGCAGACTTGCGGCGCTGCGTCTCTTCCGCCGACAGGGCGCCGGATGCGCCGACGGCCTGCGCGCGGCGGTATTCCGCGTCGGCGAGCTCCGCCTCTGCACGCGCCTGCTCGAGCGCGGCTTCGAGATTGGCGACCTGAGGCTCCAACACCGAGACATTGAGACGCGCCAGCACCTGGCCGCGTTTGACGTGGTCGCCCGCCTCGACATAAATCGCCGCGACGCGTCCGGCATCGCCTTCCACGCCGATGGGCATGTCATATCGCGCCGCGATGGTGCCGATGATGCTCACGGTCGTCGGCGTGGTGCTCACGCCGACCTCGGTCACCGACACCGTCGGAACGGGAACCTTGTTGATAACACTCTTCACCGCCAACGCTTGGGTGAGCCGCATGGCGAATACGACGGCCACGGCGACGACGACGGCCCCGATCGCTGCCACCAACCATAGATTGCGCCGGCCCCCGGCGTGGGAAGGGATTGATTGCGGGTACTCACTCGATGCGCTCATGACACGACATCCCAGGGATAACTTCCCTTGTCCAGGATGAACCCGGCCAGCCCGTTCATCTCCTCATCCTCATTGCGTGTGATTCGCCGCACGATGTTCGCCATCCGCCGCTTCGCCTGTTGAGCGAAGACGCGCGCTATTCCGACGGCCTGTACGCCTTGCTCGCCGGGTGTGTTACTCAAGGTCGCGGCCCTCGACAATACGCACAGGCCGACGAACAGATCGATACCCATGTCGGCAATGCGCTTCAAGTCATGCTGACGATTGGCAATCGACTTGCCGTGCTTGCGCAACAAGTAGTCTGACGCCTTGGCGAGTTCCACAGTATACCGCTCATAGACGTCGGCCGCCTCACGCAGCGCCGGGGGCATTTGCGTCAGAATCTTGTCGCGCCCCACCCCGGTCGCCTGCGTCAGGCGCTTTTCCGCGTAATCGGTCAAAACGCCAAAGCCCTTGATGAAATTATTGAAAATGTCATCCACCGCGGCTTTCAGCTCTCCCAGCGACTTACCCAGGTCCTTGAGGCCGGACAGAGCGATATACAGCCTGAGCACCTCGTTGGTTCCCTCGAATATCGTCAGAATGCGGCAGTCGCGCGTGATTTGCTCGTACGGGTAGTCGCGCATGTAGCCGCTGCCCGCCGCAATCTGCAATGCCTCGTAGGCGCTGCGCTGCAAGGCTTCACTGGCAAATACCTTGCTCATCGCCGCTTCCACCGAATAATCCTCGATGCCGGTGTCGATGTAGTGGGCCACCATCCACACCACGCTTTCGGCGGCGAAACAATCGACGGTCATTTGCGCGATCTTTTCGCGCACCAGGCCGAATTCCGCAATCGGCGTCCCGAATTGCCTGCGCCCCTCCGCCTGCTTGGTCGCATGGGCAACGAGCGTTTTCATGCCGCCGACCGCCCCGCCCCCCAGGCCGGTACGCCCATTGTTCAATATCGCCATGGCGACCTTGAAGCCCTTGCCCTCGGTGTCGAGTACATTGGCGGCCGGAATTCGCACGTCCGCGAAACTCACGGTGGTCGTCGAGGAGGCGCGGATGCCCATTTTATCCTCGTGTTGACCATGGCTCACCCCGGGCCAAGCCGCTTCGACCACGAACGCCGTGATCTTGCCCTCGGCCGATGCGGTGCGCGCAAATACCGTGTACAGATCGGCAATGCCGCCGTTCGTGATCCAGATCTTTTCCCCGTTGAGCAGCCAGCTGCCGTCGGCATTCTTGACCGCTTGGGTGCGAATCGACGCTGCGTCCGAACCTGCACCGGACTCGGTCAGGCAAAACGCCGCAATCATTTCGCCGCTGGCCAATTTCGGCAGGTAGCGCGCCTTCTGTTCGGCAGTCCCGAACAACAAAATACCCTTCATGCCGATGGAACTATGCGCGCCAATGGTGAGCGACACCGAACTGTCGTGTGAACTGGTCTGGCTCAACACGCGCGCGTACCCAGCGTTCGACAAACCGAGGCCGCCGTGTTCCTCGGGGATGATGAGACCGAACAATCCCAGATCCCGCAGGCCTTGAATGAACTCGGCCGGCTGCTCGGCCGCGCGGTCCCAGCGCTTGAAGTCTTGATGCTTGGGTCCCAAGAATTGGTCGAGGGCATCGACCATCATCCCCAGGACTTCGCGGTCTTTATCCCGCAGGCTTGGGTAAGGAAAGAGTCGCTCTTCCAGGATCCTTCCCGATATGAGATTTTTCGCAACGCTCATCCTGAACTCCTATTCGACTCCCGCTCGGCTCCTACTTGGCGACGACGCGATCAATCACGAGATTGCGTACCCCATCGCGGCCCACGTCATAGGAGAGTTCGCCGTACAGATCCCCCTCGGCCGGCATGGGTCGTCCGCTGAAGGATACTCGCGCGGTGATGGAAACCTGCTGGCCCTTCGCGAGAACGCGCCCGGGCAACATGGAATCGGCCGGCGATAGATGAATTTGGGAGCCGATGGCGGAGCTCGTCAGTCGCTTGGCGGCCAGCGGTGGTCCTTGGCTTCCGGGCTCACGTGCAAACACGAACAAGGGGGCCTCCGATACCAGTCGTGACTTCAGGGCAGGTGCGATGCTGATACTGACAGTGACGTCCGCTCCGTTTAAGGCCCCCTGCGACGCACTCGTCCCCGCAGGCGACGCACTCGTCCCAGCCGGCGCCGCATCGGCCGTGCCGGCCGCACCGGCGGAACTGCCCGCCGCCGGGCCCAGCTCCGCAATGCGCGCATCGAGCATTTGCACGATCTGCGGCGGCGGATGCAAATCCTTGAGTGCTTGCCAGCGCGTTCGCGCGAGCGCGCGGTCGCCGCGCACGGCTGCCGCGAAGCCGCCGTACAGCAGCGCCTTCGGGTTGCCCGGCGCCAGGCCCAAGGCCTCCTCGAAGAGCTGCGCGGCCCGCGGTGTGATGTCGCCGCCCGCCCGCAAGCTCATGGCTTCACCCAACCCCATGGCGGCATCGGCGTTCTTCGGGTCCAGCTGATACGCATGATCGAAGGCAACGACGGCATCGTCCAAGCGGTCCAGCGTCAGATACGAGCGTCCGAGCATCAACCAACCCGTCAAATCATTGGGCTGATCCTGCAGGCGCTTCTCCAGCTTGGCGACCATGGCGGCGACGTCCGGTCCCGCGACGGCCTCCGATCGCGCCGGCACGTGCCAATTCCAATTCGACCACAGCGGGTAAAGACCAGCCGACGCGCCGATGACCGCCACCGCAAGCAGCACTCCGGCGAGCCGGCTCTGTCTGTCGCGAAGCAGCGGTAAGGCGACCGCACCGGCAGCGATCGCGGCCATGACGGCGGCGACAAGGAGGAATGTATTCATTGTTTACTTTATTTGACTCAAGGTCCCGTGGCGGGCTCATCGTCGAGCGGCATGCGCGAACGATGGCGCACGACGCGATAGATAATGACGCCGCCCAGCAGCAGCATGAAGAAGGGCGCGCCCCAAATGAGCAGCGTTTTGGGTTCGAGCGGCGGGCTGAAACGCACGAACTCCCCATAGCGGTCCGTCATGAATTTGAATATGGCGTCGTCGCTCTTTCCCGCCACCAGCATTTCGCGCACCTGCCTGCGAAGATCGGACGCCAGTTCTACGTTCGAATCGGCAATGGATTCGTTTTGACAGACGAGACAGCGCAGTTGGCCCGCTATGCGCTCGAAGCGTGATTGCAAGAAGCGATCTTCCAGTTGACCATTCGCATCGACGCCGCTCGCACTCATCGCCGGAGCCGGCGCCGGCTCCGCTGCCGCTGCGCAAGCCAACATGCCGAGGGCGCCCGCGAGCGCCAGCGCGCACGCGCCGATGCTCATCAATGAGCGCCGTGCAGGATGGTTCATGCGCCGCCTCGGCGCGCCGCGGCGATTCGCGGCAAGAAATCCTGTTCCCATACTTGCTGAGTCATGGGCGAGATGAATTTGTAGATCACGCGGCCTTGCCCGTCCACCAAGAACGTTTCCGGCGCACCGTAGACGCCCCAGTCGATCGCCGTGCGTCCGTCCGTGTCGAACGCCACCGCCTGATAGGGATTGCCGAGCTGCTCCAACCACTGCTTCGCTTTGTCGCGATCGTCCATGTAGACCAGTCCAATCATGGGAACGACGTGAGTTTGCGCAATAGCCAGCAGCGCCTCATGTTCTTCGCGGCACGCGGCACACCACGTACCCCACACGTTCAATATGTAGACCTGGCCCTTGAATACGGAGTTGCTGACGGGTCGCGACGCATCCAGCACGTCCGTGAGGGTGAATGCCGGAGCCGGCTTACCGATCAGCGGCGACGGCAGCGCATGTATATCGCGATGCGGGTTGAGTCCAAAGGCGAACAGAACGACCAGCGCGACGAACGCCCCAAACGGGAGTAAGAATTTCCACATCAGGCAACATCCGGTTCCACGTGGCCTCGGGGTGGCGCAGACACGGTAGCCGGCGACACGGCCGGCACCTTCACCCGGTAGCGGCGGTCGGTTGCGGCAGTGAAGCCGCCGATCGCCATCACCAACGCGCCCAGCCAAATGTAGCGAACCAGCGGTTTGTACTGGATGCGCATGCTCCAGGCGTTCTCGCCGAGAGGGTTACCCATGGCGACGAATAAATCGCGCGCCCAATTCACCGAGATCGCGGCCTGGCTGTTGTCGGTCTGCTGTACCCAAAAGTGCCGCTTTTGCGGCTTCAAAGTCGCCACCGGTTTTCCATTTCGGGTGACTTCCACCAACGCCTCGACCGCGTCGTAGTTCGGGCCGCGCACATCCTTGGCGTCCACGAACCGGAAATTATAGCCGGCGATGACGAAGCTCCCGCCCGGCGCCAAGGCCACGTCCTTTTCGATCTTGTAGCTTTCGACGCCGCTCGCGCCGATCGCGAACATTCCTACACCGAAATGAGCGATGCACATGCCGAGCAGCGCCGCGGTTACGTTCTGCTTCTGACGCCACCGGCGCAGGGGCTCGAGCAACGAGGAGAATATGATCCAGAAGCCGAAGGTGAAGCCCAACAATCCCACGGGGTGAAATTCTCTGAACAGCAACCCCTGGATTGCGACCGCCAGCATCGCCGCAACCCCCAGCAGCCACCAGAGCGGATTGGCGGTCACGGTGAGCTTGCCGCGCCGCCAGGCCGAATGCATGCCGATTGCCAGAAACACCATCAGCGGCAGCACAGGCACCAAGAACATCACCGCGAACACCGGCGGCCCGACCGAGATCTTGCCGATCCCCAGCACTTCGTAAACCAGCGGGGACAAGGTGCCCCAGAGCACGAGCCCGGCGACGCTCACCAGGATCACATTGTTCACCAGCAGAAAGAATTCCCGCGAAAAGAGCTCGAATCCTCCGGGCGCGTACAACTTCGGCGCCCGCCACGCATACAGCGTCAATGATCCGCCGATGGTCAACACCAGGAACGCGAGAATGTAGAGCCCACGGGTCGGGTCGGTCGCGAACGAGTGCACCGACACCAATACGCCCGAGCGCACCAGGAAGGTTCCCACGAGACTCAGCGAGAAGGCGAATATCGCGAGCAGCAAGGTCCAGCTCTTGAAGATGCCGCGCTTCTCGGTGACGCTGAGCGAGTGGATCAGCGCGGTCCCGACCAGCCAAGGCATGAACGACGCATTCTCCACCGGGTCCCAGAACCACCATCCGCCCCAGCCGAGTTCGTAATAGGCCCACCAGCTGCCGAGCGCAATGCCGATGGTTTGAAACATCCACGCGAAAATGGTCCACGGCCGAGTCCATTTGGCCCAGGTCTGATCCAGACGGCCCTCCAGCATCGCGGCGATGGCGAACGCGAAGGCCACGGAGAAACCCACATAGCCGGTGTAGAGCATGGGCGGATGGATGGCGAGCGCGAAATCCTGCAAGACCGGGTTCAAATCGGCGCCGTCTTGCGCGCCGGGAATCAAGCGCTGAAATGGATTAGAGGTCCATAGCGTGAACAGCATGAACCCGCTGCTGACGAGACCCATAACCCCCAGGACCCGGCTCGAAAAACTCAACGGCAGCTGGCGGCTGAAGGCGGCAACCGCCACGCTCCAGATCGACAGAATCAGTATCCACAGCAGCAGCGAGCCCTCATGCGCGCCCCACAGGGCCGCCACCTTATAGAACAGCGGCAGGTGCGAATTCGAATTGCGCGCCACATACAGGACCGAGAAATCGTCATGGACGAAGCAATACACCAGGCAGGCAAAGGCCAGGATGACGAATACGAATTGCCCGGTCACCGCCGGACGCGCCACCGACATCCACACCGGCCTGCCGCGCCAAGCACCCGTGAGGCCGAAGAACGCCTGCGACAGACTCAGCACGAATGCCAGAATGAGTGAGAAAACGCCTAATTCCGCTGCCATCGCGATACTCCCGCTGCCATTTATGTGGTCGGCCCTTTGGCCGTCGTAGCGGCTCCGCTCGTGGTAGCCGCCCCCGCCGCCTTGTTCTTCAGCGACGCGGCCACCTCCGGCGGCATGTATTTCTCGTCATGCTTGGCCAGCACCTCATCGGCGACGAAGGCGCCGTTCGCGCCCATCGTGCCGTGCGCGATGATACCCTGCCCTTCGCGGAACAGGTCCGGCAATACGCCGGTATATTCCACGGGAACTTGGTGTGCGAAATCGGTCAACACGAAGCGAACTTGCAAATCACCGGGCTTGCGGGCGACGCTGCCTTTGACGACCATCCCGCCGATGCGGAAACGCTTGGTGACGGGCGCTTTGCCCTGAGCGACCTGGCTGGGGTCGTAATAGAACATGATGTTCTCGCGCGAGGCCATGACCGCGAGCGACACCGAGGCGGCGACACCGCCCAGAATTCCGAGCACGACGAGCAGGCGTTTGCGGCGGGGAGTCATGATGCGTCACCGGCGGCCATCAGCAGCGCTCGCAGAGCCCGCCGGCGCGACGCGGCTCGAAAGCGGCGCGCGGCCCACAGATTCCACGCGAGAACCACGCCTGCAAACACGAAGCATGGCCACACGTAACGCGCGTAGCCGCCCATGGACCAGAAACCATTGCTCACGATTTGATCGCCTCCCGCACCCACTTGGCCTGCCGCTCCCGGTTGAGAACTTCGCCCTGTAGGCGCGTGCACAATACCGCGCCATAGAACAACATGAACCCGAGCGTCATCGATAGCAAGGGCCACAGCATGCTGCCCGGCATCTCGGGTTTGCCCAGCTTGGCGACTGTAGCGCCCTGATGGAGTGAGTTCCACCACTGCACCGAATAATGAACGATGGGCACGTTTACCACTCCCACGATGGCCAGCAGCGCCGCCGCCCGGTCGCCTCGCGCCGGGTCCTCGAAGGCCGAGCGCAGCGACATCACGCCCACGTAGAGAAACAGCAGGATCAGTTCCGACGTGAGCCGCGGGTCCCAGGCCCAGTAAGTACCCCACATCGGCCGGCCCCACAGCGAACCGGTGACCAATGCCAGTAAGGTGAAGGACGCGCCGATGGGCGCCGACGCGGCCGCCACCGCATGGCCCATCTTGATGCGCCAAATGAGCGCGATGGCACCTGCAACCGCCATGCTCGTGTAAGCGAACAGAGACATCCACGCGCTCGGCACATGCACGTAGATGATGCGAAATGCATCGCCTTGCTGATAATCAGGGGGCGCAAATGCGAGTCCGGCCACCAGCCCATAGCCGATGGTGATCGCGGCCAACCCTAAGAACCACGGCACGAAGGCGGCTGCGGCGCCGTAGACGTAGGGCGGCGAGGCGAGCTTGTAAAACCAGGTCCACATGGTCGATTTCGGTCCTTACTCGAGCGTAATGCGCAGGGCCACGGTCGCGGCGAACGGCGCCAGCGTGCAGGTGAACACGCACAGCGCCGCCAAAAAATACAATGCTCCCGTCGGACTCACGCCTGACATCGCTCGATCCGTCGCGCCGGCGCCAAAGATCAACAAGGGCATCGCGAGCGGCAGCACGATCAACGACAAGAGCACATTACCGCGCCGCAAGCCGACCGTGAGGCCCGCACCGATGGCGCCCAGCCAGCTCAAGGTCAGGGTACCCAGGCCCAAGCTCAGCATCATCGTCGCAAATGCACTGCCGGGAATGCCCAGCGCAGTCCCGACCACCGGCGACACCAAAACCAGCGCCGCGCCCGTGACCAACCAATGCGCAAAGGTCTTTGCCACCACGATGAGCGTCAATCCCTGGCCGGAGAGCGCCAACTGCTCCAAAGTGCCGTCATCCGCATCGCTTTTGAACAGCCCATCCAAAGACAGGAGAGACGATAACAGCGCCGCTACCCAAAGCACACCCGGCGCCATGTCTCGCAGCAGCGACAACTGCAGACTCAACCCTAGGGGAAACAAAGTAGTTACGATCAAAAAGAACACCAAAGGTTGCAACAATTGATCGGGGCGCCGAAAACTGAGACATAGTTCACGCCGCACGACCAGACTGAAAGCCTCCAAAGTGCCGACGTTCATGGCCTAAAGATCCAGGCGGCGCATGTCGACGCCGATTTTGAGGTCATGGTGCGCCACCACCAGCGCCGCTCCGCCCTGCTCCACGTGCGCTTGCAGCAAGCCCGTCATCAGCTCCGCGCCCGCGGCGTCCAGGTTGGTGTAGGGCTCATCCAATAACCATAACGAGGCACTCATCGCCAGGACCCGAGCCATCGCGACACGGCGGCGTTGGCCGGCCGATAACACGCGCGCCGGCAAATCGGCGCAGCCCAGAACCCCGGTCCGCTCCAAGCTGGCGCGCAGCTCACCCACCGTGACGCGGCGTTTCAGTCCCACCGCAAAGCGTAAATTCTCCAAGGCGGTCAAATCGGCCTTCAGCGCCGGCTCGTGCGAGGCGTAGGCCAGCCTCGCCTGATATTCGGTCCGCACACTCGCGATCGACGTTCCGAGCCACGACACCACCCCCTGTTCCGGCCGGAGCAACCCGCAAGCGACGCGCAGCAAGGTCGTCTTGCCGGTGCCGTTTGGCCCGGAAACGTGCAGCATCTGCCCGGGGCAGAGATTGAGGCTCACACCCTTCAGCACATGACGATCGCCGCGCCAAACGTGGACCTTTTCGACGCGAAGACCATCAGCTGCCGTATTCATGTGGCGGCGAGCTTAACCAAATCAAAGAGTTGAAGCTACCCGCAGTGCGCAATCGATCACTTGTATCCCAAGGTGCCGCCGCGCCGGGTGGGCGCATAGCCAAGCCCTATCGTCACCATTGAGACATTCAATTGGGAACGGTTCCTTGCGTCGCGCACTCTGCCGGCACGCGCAGCCACTGTTGGGAGGGACTATGAACACATCAGACCGGGTACGCCCGTCCTGCAGGATGGTACTGATTGGCCTGGCGATCACGGCGCGGGGTGCGCTCAGCGTTGCCGCGGAGCCCGCAACCGCACCGCATGGTGCGATGCCCATGCAAGAGCAGCAGCAGCGCCTGGATCAGCTGATCACGGGCCTCACGACGCCCCCGCCCGGCGTCGACCCGGTGGCCTGGGCGTCGATCTACGTACCGGCGGGCAATGAATTGACCGCGGATCGCATCGCCCTCGGCCGCAAGCTGTATTTCGATACTCGATTGTCGAAGGACGGCACGCTGGCCTGCGCCACCTGCCACGACGTCAGCCGCGGTTTCACCGACCATCGCAGCGTATCGGAGGGTATCGGCGACCACCTCGGCAAACGCAGTGCGCCGACCACGATGAACGCCGCCCTGATGCAAAGCCAGTTCTGGGACGGCCGGGCGCCCTCGCTCGACGAACAGGCCAAGCTGCCGATTCTCAATCCCATCGAGATGGGCCACCCGGACCCTGCAAGCGCCATGGCAGGCGTCAACACGGATCATGCTTACCAGGGCTTGTTTCAGAAAGCGTACGGCCGCGCCCCGAACTATGACGATCTCGGCCGCGCCATCGCCAGCTTCGAGCGCACCTTGATCTTTCTCGACGCGCCCTTCGACCGCTTTGCCGCCGGCGACCGCACGGCGCTGTCGGCCGGCGCGCAGCGCGGTCTTGCCCTGTTCAACGGCAAGGCGCGCTGCGTCAGCTGCCACATGATCAATTCGTCGAATCCGCTCGGCACCGACAATCGTTTCCACAACATCGGCGTGTCGGCGCGCAAGCAGAATTTTGAGGCGCTGGCCGGCCAGGCGCTCGGCATTCTCAAGCAAAACGCCGATCCCCAGGCGCTGGACAAGCTGGCGCTCGAAACCGACATGTCGGAGCTCGGGCGATTTCTCGTCAGCAGACAGCGCCAGGACATCGGCAGCTTCAAGACGGAACAGCTGCGCAATGTGGGACTCACCGCGCCCTACATGCATGACGGCTCCTTGCACACCCTGTGGGACGTGATGGACCACTATAACAAGGGCGGCGAGACCAATGCCTACCTGGACGGAGGCATCGAACCCCTGAACCTGAGCGAGGACGAGATCAACGACGTAGTGGCCTTTCTGTTCGCGCTGACCGACAAGCGATTCACCGCACAGAACGAAGCAGCGTTTCGCGAGCAGCAAGTGCTCGCCGCCAAAAACCGGCCGTTCCGCGACAACGTACTGGCGCACCGCGAGATGCTGCCTTTCGAGCAGCGGGTGATGGGTCCGGCGGGCCTGAAGTAATACGGAGCACATCATGAGCGACAAAGCGAAAATACCCCACATCAAGAGCGTCGAGACGCGGCATCTGGAACAGCGCGAGACGCTGTTCCGCGGTCTGCACAGTCTCGACCGGCGCAGCTTTCTCAAGGTATCCACGGGCGCCGCGGCCGCGGCGGTGGCCGCCGGGGTGTCCAATCACTTTCACAGCTTCCTGCCGGTCAATGTGGCCTATGCCGCGGAGGGCGCCGGCGGCCAAGGCTTCACCTTCGCCTATATTTCGGATTCGCATCTATACGTCAAGAAAACCAACGAGCGTTTCGTGCGGCAGCTGCTGCGCGCCGTCGACGACGTCAACAAGCTCGATCCTCAGCCCGACTTCGTGTTCTTCGGCGGCGACCTCGCGCAGCTTGGACGCAAAGAAGAGCTGGATCTTGGTGCCCAGATATTGAAGAGCCTCAAGGCACCGCTGCACATGATGGTCGGCGAGCACGACTGGTTTTTCGACATGGGCCACCGCTGGAACGAACTATTCGGTTCGCAAACCTACAGCTTCGACCACAAGGGCGTGCATTTCGTGGTGCTGATGAGCGTGCAGGAAAAGGACTTCTGGACCGCGCGCGGCATGAGCCCGGCGGAGCGCATGCACACCGTGGCCGGTCTCGATAACGCCGTGCAAAGCGCCTTCGAAGTGGGTGCAGCGCAACGCGAGTGGTTGAGGAAAGACCTGGAGAAGGTTCCGAAATCCACGCCGCTGATCGTGTTCTCGCACTCGCCGCTCTACAAATTATATCGTCCTTGGAATTTCTGGACCGACGACGCGGAAGACGTGCAGGCACTGTTGCAGCGCTTCGACCGCGTCACGGTACTGCACGGACATACTCACCAGGTGTTGACCAACCGCATCGGCAATATCCAGTTCCACGGCATGTTGTCCACCGCATGGCCGTGGCCTTACGCCCCGCAAGGCATGCCGGCGCTGACCGTACAGATGAACCGGCCCAATCCGTTCGATTCGAACGACGGCCTTGGCGACGGTACGATCGCGGTACACCCGGACGGCCTGGTCGACATGCTCTACAGCCTGTGGAACCGCGATCCCATGCAGGTAAAAGCCAGCTATTTGAGCAGCGGGGGCAAGAGCGACGTGCCCGTCGCGCCCACCCTCGCCAGTTATTGATCGGACTCGATCGGAGCAATGCCATGAATCATTCCAGCTTTCTAGCACTGATCCTGCTGTCGTCGACGCTCGCCGCCAAGGCCGACAGTCAAAGCGCGGCCCCGCAGCAGTCGCCGGCGACACCGGCTTCCGGCAGCAAAACGGTCAAGCTGTGCGACAACAAGACCACGGTGCAGGTATCGAACGACGCTCCCAAGACCCGCGCCGAGGGACAGAAGATTTCCGATGCACTGATGGCGCAATGGAAGTCGACCAATCCCGGCACCCAATGGGTGCAGGAAGAAGTCGAGGCCCATCAAGTCGTGACGCCGGCGGACAATTCCAAATTGGTCGGCACCGGCCAGTCCTCGACCTACGGCACCGTGACGCAGCAGGACGTGCAGGTATGGAAAAACGAAACCTACAAGACCGCGGTATATGGCTCCAAAGTCTTCCACAGCGGCGATGAACTCGGCAGCGAGATCGCCGTGTCCTGCGATATGTGTCATCCGCGAGCGGCCAACACGCATCCCGAATCCTATCCGAAGTTCCAGCCGCAGCTCGGCCGCGTCGCGCTGCTGCGCGATATGATCAACTGGTGCATCGAGCATCCCGTGCGCGGCAAGGTGCTGGCGCCGGATGACCCCAAGATGCGCGCGCTCGAGGCCTACATCATTGCGCAGCGCAAGGGTGTGGCATTGGATTACGGGAAACGCTAGCTGCTTCGAATTACGCGAAACGCTAGTTGCTGCGAATTACGCGAAGCCCTAGTTGCTGCCGTTAGCCAAGGCGCGGGTCTCGACCAACGCAGGTCCCGCCAAGACGGCATGCGTACCGCTCGGCAGATTTTTCCTTACCAGCTCGCCGAGCAACGCAAGATCCTTCGCTTTTGGATACCCTCGCCGCCACGCGAGCCCAATGCGTCGGCTGGCATTGCTGGATTGCAAGGGCCGTATGACGAATGCCGGCTCCGGCCCTTGCGGCGGACGCGCTGCCAGGGCTGGCAACAAGGTGCAGCCGAAGCCCGCGGCAACCAGTTGGCAAATAGTTTCCAAACTGGCCGCGCGGAAATCGTCGATCCCCTCCTCGTCCGCCGCACCGCGCCCGCAGGCGGCCAGCGCCTGGCCTCGCAGGCAGTGTCCGTCGTGCAGCAGCAGCATGGTCTCTCCAATCAAATCCGCGTCGGTGACGCCCTTCGATTGGGCCAGCGGATGTCGCGGCGGACAGGCAAACCAGAACGGCTCATCGAACAGCGGAAGTTCCTCGAAATCTTCGTCGTCCAAGGGCAGCGCCAGCACCGCCGCATCGATCTGATAGCCGCGCAGCCGCTCCAATAGGTGCCCGGTCAGATCCTC
>DASYFQ010000034.1:0-9265 GCA_036498345.1 Steroidobacteraceae bacterium | reverse complement strand
GCTTCTTGACCTGCATATCTTCGAACACCGCCTCGATGACGAGGTCGGCCGTCTTGATGTCATCGTATGACAGCGTGCCGGTGATCTGCTGGATGCGCTTGTCGAATTCATCCTGTGTCAGCCGCCCCTTCTTCAGGGTGTTCTCATAGTTCCTTTTTATCGTGCCCAAGCCCTTGTCGAGCGCCGCCTGGGCCGTTTCGAGCACCGTCACCGGGATGCCGGCATTGGCAAAATTCATCGCGATGCCGCCGCCCATGGTGCCGGCGCCGATCACCGCCACGGACTTGATCGGCCGCAAGGGGGTGCTGCTCGGCACGTCGGGAACCTTGGCGGCGGCGCGCATCGCAAAAAACGCGTGCCGCAATGCCTTGGACTCCGAACTGTTCAGCAACTCGATGAATAGAGTTCCTTCGACCCTCATTCCCTCGTCAAAAGGCTCGAGCACGGCCGCCTCGATTGCGTCGATGCATTTGAGCGGCGCGGGATAGTTCTTGGCGAGCGGAGCGACGGCGCCGCGCGCGAAATCCAAAAATGCCTCTGCATTCGGTAAATCGACTTTGAGGTCGCGTGCTTTTTTCAGCGGCAATTTCTCGGCGATGATGCGCTCGGCAAACGCGACGGCCACGGGCAGCACGTCGCCGTCGGCGGTCGCGTCGAGCAACGCCGTCTTCGTCAGATCGCGCGCACTGACGGGATTGCCGCTCACGATCATGTTGAGCGCCCGCTCGACCCCCACCAGGCGCGGCAACCGTTGCGTACCGCCCGCCCCCGGCAGAATGCCCAGCTTGACCTCAGGCAAGCCCAGCTGTGCCGCGGCGGCGGCGACTCGGTAGTGACACGCCATGGCGAGTTCCAGTCCTCCGCCCAATGCAAGTCCGTTGATCGCCGCGACCACGGGTTTGGGACAGTTCTCGATCAACGCCAACAGATCCGCCAAGGAGGGGCTCGCGGACATCGCGGGCAATCCGAATTCGCCGACATCGGCGCCGCCGCAAAACGCGTTGCCGGACCCCACGATCACCACCGCCCGAATCGTCGCATCGTCGGCAGCGCGTTCGATACCATCGGCGATGGCCGCGCGCAGCCCCAGACTCAAGGCGTTGACCGGCGGATTCTTCAAGGTGATCACGGCGACGGCGCCGCGTGAAGTATAGTCAGTGAATGCCATGCGTTCTCCTTGGTAATTCATGAAGTATACCGTGTTGTCGAAATGGTTCCGTTCACCTCTCGCGCCACTCTCGGCGGCGTTACTGTTGATTTGGTGCGTCGGCATGTTCGGGCGCGGCTATTGGACCCCCGATGAACCGCGCGAGGCGGACATTGCCTGGCGCATGAGCTGGCAGCCGGACAAAGCGGTGCCGCTGTTGGCGGGCGAGGCGTTCTGCGAGAAGCCGCCGCTGACATACTGGCTCGCGGCCGTCCCCATAAGGCTATTCGGCGCCGAAGCCTGGGCCGCGCGACTGCCCAATCTGCTGTACGCGATGCTCGCTGCGCTCGGCGCGGGCTTGCTGGCCCGCCGCAGCGCCGGACCCATTGCCGGATGGGCGGGCGCGGCAGCCATGAGCACCTTCTTGCTCTCGTACCAGGTCGCCATCTGGCTCGCCACCGATGCGCCGCTGCTCGCGAGCTCATCCATTGCGCTCTTGGGTGCGTACCTGGGCTTCTATGCCACGCAGACTCGCGAGCGGTTGCGCGGCTACCTCTTGATGCACGCCGCCTTGGGGCTGGGCTTTCTGTGCAAGAGCGCCGTCGCGTGGATGGTGCCGGCCTTGGCCATCGTTACCCTCGCCGTCTGGGAGAAGCGCTGGCGCGAACTTCTCCGTTGGGAACTGTACGCAGGTTTGGTCTTGCAGGCAGCGATGATTCTCACCTGGATCTGGTTCGTGTACGCGGGCCCGGACGGCCTTGCTCACTTGAAGGTGTTTTTCTGGAACAATTTGATCGGCCGATTCACCCACATCGACGCGCCGAACGAATTGCAATACGCGGCCGCGCATCGCAATTCTCCGGGCAAGTACCTGATCGAGCTGCCGCTGTACCTAACCCCATGGACCCTATTGGTCATCGCCGCCCTGCGCCGCGCGTGGCGCCAGCGCAAGACATCGTTCGATGACTACCGTCCTGTGCGCTTCGCGCTCGCCGCCTCGCTGCCGCCGCTGGCCATCCTCTCGGTGGCCGCGACGGCCCGCAACATCTATTTTGCCCCGGCACTGCCGGGGGTCGCGTTGCTGCTTGCCTGGTGGGCGCGGGAAATCTTGGTACGCGCGGACCCGTGGGATATCCGTGCGCTGCGTGCGACCTCCGCCCTGCTGCTGTTGGGGGCACTGGTCGTCATGCTTGCTTTGGGCGTGATCGGTGCCGACGCCTGGAACACGATGACTTCGCACGCGGCCTTCATCGTGATTTCCACAGGCGGTTCGATCATCGCCGCGTGGCTTGCGCTGCGCGCGTGGTCGTCGGCGCGCGATCAAGTGGGGCGAGCAGAATGGTCGCTGTTGTTGGCGTATTGTGTATTGCTGGTCGGACCCGCATCTCAGGCGTACGTCCAAGTCGATACCTGGCAGAATCTGGCCTCGATTGCCCGCGCGATTGAGCGTGACTCTGCTGGCAAGCCATTGATTCTATTTGCACCGGATGAGACGACTCGGGCGATGATCGATATGTATGCAAGGACCACCGTGGACCTGATACCCGGTCCGATCGATGCGGCCGCCATCGATCGCCTGAGAGCCGAGGTCGACGCGGCACCGCAAAGTCTCGTGGTCGTGCAATTGCCCGGACGCGCCCGCCTCATCGGGCAACGCTTCGCCCGCTCGCTGGGTCTGCGGCGAAGCGGATCAGTGAAAACTCCGGACGACGAGCCGCAGCCGGCCTGGGTGCATGCCGCGCGTTTACGCCAAGCGACGAGCTATTCCCTGCCCAATGGTCGCAGGTACGCGTTGCTCGAATCGCAACCGCCCGAGGCGCCGGCCGAACGGCATTAGCGGCCGACCAATCGATGGTAGAGCGAATCGTATTCGGCGATCTGTCGACTCCACGAAAAGTCTTGCGCCATCGCATTTTGCATCAGCTGTTGCCAAGTCGCCGGGTCGCCGTACCAATCGAGCGCTGTCCCGATGGCCCAGCGCACGGCAGGTGCGTCGTAATCGTTGAACACGCATCCCGTGCCGGTGCCGCTGCCGGGATCGAAATGCTGCACGGAATCCGCAAGACCGCCGGTGTTGCGTACGATCGGAATAGTGCCGTAGCGCAGGCTGTACATCTGATTCAAACCGCACGGCTCATAGCGTGAGGGCATCAGGAACATGTCGCTCCCCGCCTCGATCAAATGAGCCAGCGCTTCATCGTATCCGTTGCGAAACGAGACGCGGCTCGGAAAGCGCCGAGCCAGTGCCTCGAAGAATGCCACGTAGGGGGGGTCGCCGCTTCCCAACACCACCAAGCCAAAATCGCGCTCCTGCAACAGACTCGGCAGTACGTCGAACAAGAGATCAATGCCCTTCTGCTCCGCCAGGCGAGTCACCATGCCGACCAGCGGCCGCGACACCGCCATGTCGAGGTACGCGGACGCGATCAGCACTTCTTTGTTGGTCTGCTTGCCGCGCAAGTCCTGCGGTCCAAAATGCGCGGTCAAGTACGGGTCGTGCCGTGGATCCCAATTCCGGTAATCGACACCGTTCAATATCCCGACCACTGGATCGGCACGCGCCCGCAGCGCCGCCTGCATGCCCATGCCGAGCGGTTCTTCGCAGATTTCACGCGCATAGGTCGGACTCACGGTGGTCACTCGATCGGCAAATTTTATGCCGGTTTTCAAGGAGTTGATGACCCCCCCGGCCAGATCGCCGGCATCCAGGCGTGCATCGAAGCCATCCAATCCCAAGTCGGCGGCCGCGGCACTCGGGATGATGCCCTGAAAGCCAATATTATGGATCGACAGCACCGACCGCGCAGGCGCGAGCATGGGATCCGTCGAATAGATCGACTTCAGATAGAGCGGCAGGAACGCCGTATGCCAATCGTTGCAATGGAAGATGTCCGGCGCAATTCCGAGGCGCCGGCAGCCCTCGAGCGTTGCGCGGGTGAACAATAGAAAGCGCCGGTGTTCGTCCGGGTCGGTGGTGTAGAAACCGGCGCGGTCGTACAGAGCGGGACAGTCGATGAAGTACATCGCGATATCCGTGCCCGGAAAACTCGCCGTCTGCAGGGAAAAGCGGTATTCCGTGTCGCCGATGGCCATCGGCACATGTTGCACGCCGAGGACGGGTTGCAGCTCCGGATGCGCCGCCCGAACCGCGGCATAAAGCGGCATGAAGGCATACACGTGATGACCCAGGAGCCGCAGGTTTTGCACCAAAGCGCCGGCAACGTCCGCGAGTCCGCCGGTCTTTGCGTACGGCAAGATCTCCGAACTCAAGACACACAGCTTCAATGCCGACATAATCGCGAGTTTAGCAAAGGCATAGACGTCATCGCGAGAAAAGGTGCAGGCCTTCCCCGAGTATGGCAGGCTGGGATTGAGCTGGGGGCTCATTCGACTGCTCACGGTGATGCTGGAGAGGTATGCGACACGCTGCTCGTAATAACACCGGACGCTATGTCAGCCGCTTGACGAGCGGCACCCTCGCGGTGGTCATGGCGGGAGGGCGCGGCGAACGCCTCAAAGCGCTCACCCAACACCGCTGCAAGCCGGCGACGCCTTTCGGGGGCAAGTTCAGGATCATCGACTTCGTGCTGTCGAATTGCGTCAATTCCGGCATCCGGCAAATCGCGGTGCTGACTCAGTACAAGGCACAGTCGCTGATTCAGCACATCCAGCGCGGCTGGAGCTATTTGCGCGGCGAACTCGGCGAATTCGTGGAGCTGATTCCGGCGCAACAGCAAATCGGCCCGCACTGGTATCGAGGCACCGCCGACTCGGTGTATCAGAATCTGGATTTCATCAGGTCGCACCATCCGACCCACGTACTGATTTTGGCCGGCGATCATATTTACAAAATGGACTACGGCCCGATGATCGCGTATCACGAACAATGCGAAGCGGACATCACCGTGGGCGTCGTGGACGTGCCGCTGGAACGCGCCAACGAATTCGGCATCCTGACCACCGACGATACCAATCGCGTCACCAAGTTCGCCGAGAAACCGAACGACCCGGATCCCATCATCGGCCAGCCAGATCTGGCGCGTGCGTCCATGGGCATCTACGTGATCGGCATGGACCGCCTGGAGAAAATGCTGACCGACGACGCGACCAACGAATCCAGCAATCACGATTTCGGCAGGAACATCATCCCGCCCGCCATTGGGCCGCTACGCGTGTTTGCCTATCCCTTCCATGACGTCGAGACCCGCGCGCAGAATTATTGGCGCGACGTGGGCAACGTCGACGCCTTGTACGAAGCGAACATGGAACTGATTTCGCTCAATCCGGAACTCAACATCTACGATCATCAATGGCCGATTTGGACGTACCAGGCCCAGCAGCCGCCCGCCAAATTCGTGCTGGACGAAGAAGGCCGGCGCGGGATGGCGGTCAACTCCATGGTCGCCGGCGGCTGCATCATCTCGGGCGCCTACGTGAAGGAGTCGCTGCTGTCGAACGACGTCCGCATCGAAGACAGCAGCATCATCGAGAACTCGGTCCTGTTGCCGGGCGTGACCATCGGCCGCCGCTGCAAGATCACGCGCTGCATACTCGATGAGAACTGCGTGATTCCCGACGGTACGCAGATAGGGCAGGACAGCGTGCTCGATCAGCAGCGCTTTTTCGTGACCAAGCGCGGCGTGGTGTTGGTGACGCCGGACATGCTGCGCGCGCCGCCGCTCGATAGAGTCTAAGCTCCGTCAAGCTCCATCGCGTAATTTCAACCCGGACCATGCCGCAATCACGCTGGGCGATTCAATCCCCAGCATATCGGGCTCTCCCCCTAGTTGGCCGCAGAGAACGTTCACGTCTGCTCCCGCCGTACCCCACGGCCGATACAGGGACGGCAGCGCCTTGCCGAACAGCACCACCAAGGGGCAACCCACCGCCGCAGCGGCATGCGCCGGTCCCGAATCGACGGTAATCAGGCCGGCGGCGCGCGCCAACAGCGCCACTAGCCGGGGGATTGGCAGATCATCGGCGGCGTTGTATAGCCGTGCAATATTCGCCAGCGCCGCGACTTCCTGATTCAGCGCATATTCGGGCCCGGTGCCGAGCAACACGATCGCATGATCCGGATATTGCAGCCGTATATGGCGCAACACGTCGGCCCAGCGCTCGTTCGGCCAGTACTTGTTATTGACCGCCAGGCGACGCAGGCCGCGGCGCATCGTGCGCTTATTGCCGATTTGGATCAGTATCAGCGGTGCCCCGGAGAGGCCTCTGGCCCGGAGCCACGTTTCGAGGTCGATCCGCTGTGGGTCGCTCACTTCGAGATGACACCCCGGCGTGACCGCGGCGATTCCGCCGTCTGGCGATCGGGAGCCGGCCCGCGATCCAGTGCCTGGTGATTCCGCGTCTGGTGATTCCGCGGTCGCCGGCCCGGCACCCCAAGGCGCGGCGATCGCGGCCGGTGTGATTTGCGCAAGACGCCGCCATTGCTCCGTCGCATGCTCGCCGGGCAACAAGGGGTGATCCCGTACGTCGACGATGTATTCCTCGGGTATTCCAGCCCGCGCCAGCAAGGGCCGCGCCGCGTCGCCGGGGTCACAGAACCAGGTCGGGCCCACGCCTCGCGCCCGCAAGCACCCGACGACGCGCCGTTGATCCGCACTCAGGTAGTACGGCATTTTGCGGCTGCGCATGCTCCATATCTCCCCCACTCCCGGCTGTCCGCGCAGCAGCGGCTCGCTCCAGGGACCGGAGGTCACGATGTCCACGGGAGAATGAAAGCGCGCATGCAGCACGCGGATCAACGCGGTCAACAGCACCATGTCGCCGAAGGCGCCGCACCGAACTGCCAGCGGCCGCGTCAAACGCCGGGTACCGGCGTTGCTCGCGGCCCCGCCAACCCCAAGCGGAGCTTGCGCCAACCGCCGAAGCGGTAGTACGCGATGGACAGCAACATGGAAATCATCGACGACAGTGGAAAACTCCACCAGATAGCATCTGCCTGCCAGCGTTCCAACATCCAATACGCGAAGGGCACGCGAAGCAGCCATAAAGAGATGGCCAGCATGATGAGAGGCGGAATCACCGCCCCGGTCGCCCGCACCACCCCGTAAAGCACGATCGATGTGCCGAACAAGGCAAATGACCACACGACGATGGCATTGAGGTGGGCCGCAATGCCCAATGCGGCGCCATTGGCCGGCAAAAACAAGCCCAGTGCGTGCGTATTGAGCGCGTAGATGATCGCGATCAAGGAACCGCCGATCAACAGATTGAACATCACGCCGGTCGTGGCAACCTTGCCTACCCGGTCCCATTTCCCGGCACCGACGTTTTGCGCAGCCATCGACGATGCCGCGGCGCCGATCGCCAACGCGGGCATTTGCACATAGTTCCACAGTTGCATGGCCGCATTGAATGCCGCCGTCTCCTCGGAGCCGAAGCGATTCACCAAGGACATCAACGCAATCATGCTCGACGAGACCACGAACATTTGCAGTCCCATGGGAATGCCTTTCGTGACGAGCAGGCGCACCAGCGACCAATCGACCTTGAACAAGCCCAATTCTTGGCGATGGATGCACAGAAAGTGCTTGGTTCTATATAAATGCAGGATCAGCGCCAAGAAACTCACCGCCTGCGCGATCAACGTCGCGATCGCCGATCCGGCAATCCCGAAGCGTGGCACCGGACCCCAGCCGAAGATCAGCAGAGGATTCAGCGCGATATCGAGCGCGACGGACATGAAAAGATAAATGAACGGCGTTCTCGAATCGCCGGCGCCGCGCAGCACGGCCATGAGAAAAAACAAACCGCCGGTAAAGGGCAGCGCCAGAAAAATAATGCGCATGTAGGTGAGCGCCAGCGGCAAGGCATCGGGCGGAGTGTGCAGCCAAGCCACCAGCGATTGCGCCAGCGCAAATCCCAACGAGCTCATGGCGAGCGACAGACCCAGAAAAAATACCGCGCTGGTACCGACGACGCGCTTCGCTTCCGCAATGTTCTTGGCACCCACACATTGCGCGACCATGATGGTCGAAGCCATCGAAAAGCCGAACATGACGCCGAACAGCAGGAACATCACGACATTGGAGTTTCCCACACCGGCTAAAGCTGCCTCCCCCAAATATTTGCCGACCCAAATCGAATTTACCGAGCCGTTCACCGATTGCAGAACGTTGCCGAATAGAATAGGCAAGGAAAACGCCAACAGCGCACGCGGAATCGACCCTTCGGTCAATGAGAACTTGGGTGGCACGAACTCTCCGAACTGCGTGGAATACCGGCGGGCCAGTATAATTGATCGCCAATGCCCTCGCGCAGCAGGCCCGGCTACAGCCGCGCCAAGTCTCTCGAATCAGATTGGATAGAATACGTGGTGACTCGGCGATACGACGCGCGACCGCAATTTGGCGCGCAACACCGGCGGCATTGGGTCTCAATTTACTTCATCGGGATTTCGCGGTTGGGCCGATCACAGACATGGCAGCGGCAGAGCTGAATTCTCCACACTGATTTCTGCGCATTAGGAAACGCGCAGCCGTGCCTTGCGCGCCGCGGGGCGCTTTGGGGATTTGCGGGAGCGGGCTTGCCCGGTCCGCGGCACGGGCTCCGGGGCTGCGGGCTCCGGCACGCCGGCCGCGGTCAGCAGGACCCGAGCAGCCGCTTTGGCAGCACCGGCCATGCCTGGATCGCCGCGGACCAGCGCCGCGACAATGGCGCCTTCCACCAAAATCGCCACTTGAGTCGCCAAGGCGTCGGGATCCGCGACGTTCATCCGAGCGAGCGCATCACGCAACCAAAGGCGCCGCTGCTCCTTGTAGGCGACGGCCATTTTGGCGCCGGGGTGCGTCGGGTCGCCCAGCTCCGCGATGGCGTTGACGAAAGGGCATCCGCGAAAGGTGTCGCTCGCGAACCAGCGTTCGAGCCAATCGAAATAACGCATGATTTGCTCGAGCAGCGGCCGATCGGACGTCTTGGCCTGGATGAAGTGGCGCGAGAGATACGCGACGATCAACTGGTCCTTCGACGGAAAATAGTTATAGAGGGTGCGCTTGCTGATGCCGATTTCGGCGGCGATGGTGTCGACGCCGACGGCGCGGATGCCCTGGCCGTAGAACAGCCGGCCGGCGGTGTCGAGAATCCGCTCCTGCATGGTCTCCTTGG